>CAZJYC010000002.1:36884-111706 GCA_964550165.1 uncultured Eubacteriales bacterium | reverse complement strand
TCGAGAAGGAGGGCGGACAGTCGGAGCCGGCTCGGTCACCGAAATCGCAGAGTAAGAGGTTAGGACACGATCAATAGAAATCAGCAAAAAATGTGAGGAGAACTGAGGACAAGGACAATGGAAAAAATAAGAATAAGACTTCAGTCCTTTGATCATCGACTCTTAGACCAGTCTGTCAAAGACATAATTATTAAAGCCAAAAGAACAGGAGCAAAGATTGCAGGTCCTACACCCTTGCCGACCCGCATTCATAGGTTTTGTGTCCTTCGTTCTCCTCATGTGGATAAACGATCCAGAGAACACTTCGAGATGAGAATTCACAAGAGATTGATCGATATCAGTGAATACAACAACGAGACAATTGAGGAGCTCCAGAAATTAGATTTGCCCGCTGGGATTGATGTGGAAATTCAGGCCTTTGGGACCGGAGGAGAATAGAGATGGTTGAAGGCATAATCGGGAGAAAGATAGGAATGACGCAGACTTTTGATGAAGAGGGAAACGTCTCTGCGGTTACAGTCATTAAAGCCGGTCCGTGCACGGTCGTCCAGAAAAAAACAAAGGAAAAGGATGGTTATTCCGCTCTTCAGTTGGGACTGGTAGAGGAGAGAGGAGCGAAGAGGCCAAACAAGGCTCAAACAGGACATTTCACCAAGAGTGGCATTCCTCCGACCAGAATCCTCCGAGAGTTTCGATTCGAGGAGAACACCGGAGTGAAAGAAGGCGATCAGTTGTTTGTGGATATTTTTAAGGTGGGAGAGAGAGTGGATGTGGTTGGGACGAGCAAGGGAAGAGGCTTTGCCGGAGTCTTCAAACGTCACGGGTTTAAAGGTGGTGGTGGGAGCCATGGGTCGATGTTCCACAGAAGGCCCGGTTCCATAGGAGCTTCAGCTTTTCCATCTCGAGTTTTAAAGGGAAAACGACTGCCGGGTCATATGGGCAGCCAGAGAGTCACGGCCAGAAACCTGACGGTGATTCAAGCCGATAAAGAGAATAATCTCCTGGTGGTCAAGGGCGCTGTTCCTGGGGCTCAAGGAGGGTATCTTTTGATCAGGAAAGCCAATTATCAGCCTGGGCTTCTTAAGACAGCAAAGAAAGAGTAAAAAATGTATAAGACGCACGTTTTAGATCATAAAGGTAAGAAAATTGCCGAAATCAGCGTTCCGGGAGAAGTGTTTGGCTATCCTTATAAAGAAAACCTGCTCTATGAAGCCGTTGTCAATTATCGGGCTAACCAAAGGCGTGGAACCGCCTCGACAAAGACACGGGGAGAGGTGAGCGGAAGCGGCCGTAAACCATGGAGACAGAAAGGAACAGGGCGGGCGCGGGCTGGGAGCATTCGCTCTCCGCTGTGGAGAAAAGGAGGAACAGTCTTCGGCCCAAGGCCAAGAGACTATTCCTATAGCCTGCCGAAAAAGGCCAAGAGGAATGCGCTGAAATCTGCTTTGTCCAAGAAATTTGCAGAAAAACAGATGCTGATCTTGAAGACGCTGGAGTTTAAGGAGCCTAAGACAAAAGAGGGAATGAAGCTCCTCGAGGCGCTAAATCTGGATTCAGCTCTGTTCGTCGATTCGAGCCAGAACAGGAATTTGTTCCTTTCCCTAAGGAATATCCCAAAGGTTAAAGCTGTGGATCACGGTCGAGTCGACGTTTATGACATTCTTAGCCATAAATGGCTTGTTTTTGCGCAAAAAGCTTTTGAATCCTTGATAGAGAGGTTGAGGTGACTCAAGATCCGTACAAAGTTATTCTCAGGCCCGTGATCACCGAAAAGAGCACATGGCTCAAGGACAAGAATAAAGAAGTTTGTTTTGAGGTTGACCCGAGGGCCAGCAAAAATGAGATCAAGAAAGCCGTTGAGAAGCTTTTCAAGGTCAAGGTGGAACGGGTCCGCGTCCAGAGCAAAACAGGCAAGAAGAGAAGGGTCGGGCGGACCGAAGGTCGAAAAAAAAATTGGAAAAAAGCCTATGTCAAGCTCAAAGAAGGCGAAAAAATGATTGAATATTTTGAGGCTGTCTAAAATGGGAATAAAAGCATACAAGCCGGTCACATCGAGCTTGCGACAGAGGACGGGATTGACTTATGAAGAATTGACAGTCGATCGTCCTTATAAGCCGCTCCTTCAGTCGTTCAACAAGACAGGCGGACGAAACAACAAAGGACATATTTCCGTTCGTCATCATGGGGGAGGGCATAAACGATTGTACCGTATCATTGATTTCAAGAGAGATAAACTCGATATTCCCGGAATCGTAGAGGCAGTCGAGTATGACCCAAACCGCTCCGCGTTCATCGCCCTGATCAAATACAAAGATGGTGAAAGGCGGTATATTTTATCCCCGTATGATTTAAAGGTAGGGCAATCTATCGTCTCCTCGGATAAGCAGGTGGATATCCTTCCCGGAAATGCCATGCTTTTGAAATACATTCCTCTGGGAACGATTATCCATAACATTGAATTGCGAAAGCACAAGGGTGGTCAACTGGCAAGGTCAGCCGGTTCAGGTGCTCAGGTTTTAGCCAAAGAAGGAGATTATGCCCAGATACGCATGCCTTCCTCAGAGATCAGAAAGATTCACTTGGATTGTCGAGCAACCATCGGCCAGGTTGGGAACCTGGATCATCAGAATATTTCCATCGGGAAAGCCGGGCGGAAACGGTGGATGGGAATAAGACCCACGGTTCGGGGGACGGCCATGAATCCTATCGACCATCCTCATGGCGGCGGAGAAGGAAAAACAAAGGGAGGCCGACATCCTGTCAGCCCGACAGGTCAACCGACCAAGGGATATAAGACGAGAAGGAATAAGAGGACCAAAACCTTTATTATAAGACGAAGGAGTAAATAATCATGGGCAGGTCTTTGAAGAAAGGACCCTACATCCACCCAAAGCTCTTGAGGAAGATTAGAGTTTTGGCGGCTCAGGGAGAAAAGAGGAAGGTACTCAAGACCTGGTCTCGCCGGTCGACGATCATTCCAGACATGGTGGGCATGACGATTGCGGTTCATAATGGAAGGAAGTTTATTCCTGTTTTCATCAACGAAAACATGGTTGGTCATAAATTAGGGGAATTTTCCCCAACACGAACCTTTAAGGGTCATACGACAAAAACTGCAAGAACAATAAGGATGAAGAAATAAAGTGAATGAACAAAGTGTAACTTACCGAGCTGCAGGGAAGTACATGAAGATTGCGCCCCAGAAATGCAGGCTGGTGGCCGATTTGATCAGAGACAGGTATGTGGGAGAGGCTCTGACCATTCTTCGTTTTTCTAAAAAGAAGAAAGCCAGTGTTATTGTCGAGAAGGTTCTTCGGTCTGCAATCGCCAATGCGCAGCAGAAAGAGCCCAACATCGATGTTGATAATCTGTATATATCCAGAATTTTCGTCGACCAGGGCCCTCAGATGAAAAGATTCCGAGCTGCGGCCATGGGGCGAGCAGCACGAATTTTAAAAAGGACGAGCCATGTCCGTATCTATTTAGAAGAGAAAAAAGGGAGATAACCGTGGGACAGAAGACACATCCGACCGGTTTTCGATTGGGCTTCAACAAACAGTGGAGCTCCCGTTGGTTTTCTAAAGGCGCAGAATACCCCCGCTTGATTCATGAAGACCTCAAAATGAAAAAGCTCATCAAGGAGAGATACTACCACGCTGGAATTGCTCAACTGGATGTTGAACGCGTGGGACCGAAGGTGAGAGTCGTCATCCACACCGCGCGTCCAGGGATTGTCATCGGACGAGGCGGAAAAGAGATTGAGAACCTCAAATCAATTCTTCAGGAAATTGTTGAGAAAGAAGTCTACATCGATATCAGAGAAGTGGACAAACCTGAGTTCCATGCACTCTTGGTGGCCGAGGGTATCGCTGTTCAGCTCGAGAAAAGAATAGCCTACCGCCGGGCGATGAGAAGAGCCGTGGAGATGGCCCTCAAGATGGGAGCCAAAGGGATCAAGGTCATGTGCTCGGGCCGATTGGGAGGGGTGGAAATTGCGAGGTCGGAATGGTATTTGAAAGGCCAATTGCCGCTTCAAACCTTGAGAGCGGATATTGACTATGGCTTTACCGAGGCTTTCACCACCTACGGCCAGATCGGAATAAAGGTCTGGATTTACAGGACAGATATCGAAAAGCCGAAGATGACATCGCAGACGGTTGAAGTCGAGGAGATTTAGCTATGTTGATGCCAAAAAAGGTCAAATACAGAAAGCACCAGAGAGGGCGCAGAAAAGGCAAGCCCTGCCGGGGCATCGACCTTGTTTTTGGAGAGTATGGACTTCAGGCCCTGGAGCCCTGCTGGCTGACAGCCCGTCAGATAGAAGCGGGCCGAATTGCCATAACGCGAAATGTGAAGAGGAAGGGGAAACTCTGGATCAGGACTTTCCCCTGGAAGCCAGTGACAAAAAAGCCTACAGAAGTCAGGATGGGCAAGGGGAAGGGAGACCCCGAGTTCTGGGTAGATGTTATCAGACCAGGGAAGATTTTATTCGAGTTAGAGGGCATCTCCGAAGCCACAGCCAGAGAGGCGATGAGGCTCGCCGCCCATAAGCTTCCGATGAGAACTAGATTTGTATCAAGAGAGAGCAGGGAATTGCGATGAAAGCAAGAGAACTCAGAGAAATGTCGCTAGAGGAACTCGAAAGAAAAGAAGAGGAGCTCAAGGACCAACTCTTCAAATTAAAATTCCAGCATGAGCTTGGTCAGCTGGAAAACGCGATGAAGCTCAAACACGTTAAAAGAGATATTGCCCGGGTAAAAACTCTCTTGAGAGAAAATAAAGAAGGGAAAAAGTAGAGAATGCAAACAGGATCCAGGAAAACAACGAAAGTCGGCGTGGTGATCAGCAACAAGGCCAAAAAGACTGTGACTGTTCTGGTGGAACGGACTGTGATGCACCCGTTTTACAAGAAAGTCATCAAGAGAAAGAAAAAATTTCTCGCTCATGATGAGTATGAAAAGTGCAAGGTTGGAGATATCGTGAGAATCATTGAGACAAGACCTTTAAGCAAAAGAAAAAGTTGGCGGGTGCTTGAGATTGTGGGATTATCCCCAAGCGAGAAAGAAAAAGAAATTGAGGAAAAGAAGGAATGATTCAATCCTACACCATGCTCAGAGTGGCCGATAATTCTGGCGCGAGAAGAATCCTCTGCATCACTCCTCTTGGCGGAGGGGTGGGGAGGACTGCGACGCTCGGAGATGTGATCTCAGCGACAGTCAAGGAAGCTGAGCCTGAAAGCAAGATTGAAAAAGGAAAAGTTGTGCGGGCTGTGATTGTCCGGACAAAAAAGGAAGTCCGCCGCAAGGATGGATCTTATATCCGTTTTGATGATAATGCGGCTGTTTTGATCGATCGTTTAGGAGAACCAATCGGCACTCGAGTTTTTGGTCCAGTTGCGAGAGAGCTGAGAGAGAAGAAATTTATGAAGATCGTCTCTTTGGCTCCGGAGGTTCTCTGATGAGTAAGATTGCACTCAGGAAGGATGATGTCGTCATCGTTATCACTGGCAAAGATAAGGGAAAAACGGGAAAAATCTTGAAAGTCATCCCAGAGAAAAGAAGGGCCATTGTGGAGAAGGTCAATTTTGCCAAAGAATTCCTTCGCCCTGACCGAAGCCGCAATATTTCGGGTGGGATCATGGAGAAAGAGGCTCCTATTCATTTTTCCAATCTGATGCTCTATTGCTCTGAGTGTGGTCAAGGCGTAAGAGCCAAGAAAGTGGTTCTGGAGGATGGAAGCAAAATCCGAATCTGCGGCAAATGCGAGACAAACTTAGAGAAGCAGAAGTGAGGAGAGAGATATGAGTCGTCTTTTGGAAAAATATAATAAAGAAGTTGTTCCCGCCCTTCAGCAGGAGTTTTCTATTAAAAATAAAATGGCTGTACCCCGCCTGGAGAAAATTGTGATCAACATGGGCGTGGGCGAAGCCATCCAGAATATAAAGTTTCTCGATAATGCAAAGAAAGAGCTGAGCCTCATTACCGGGCAATGGCCTGTTACGGCGAGAGCCAGGAAATCCATATCGGCTTTCAAGCTGCGCAAAGGCCATGCGATTGCCTGCTATGTCACTTTGCGTGGCCGAAGGATGTATGAATTTTTTGAGCGCCTGGTCAATATCGTTCTTCCCCGTGTCCGGGATTTCCGGGGAGTCCCTCCCCGCTCTTTTGATGGCGTTGGGAACTACACCCTGGGCATGAGAGATCAGCTTGTCTTTCCTGAGATCGATTACACAAAAGTGGAACGATCGATGGGAATGAACATCACGATTGTCACCACAGCCAAGACCGATAAAGAGGCTTACGCTTTGTTAGAAAAATTAGGAATGCCCTTTAGAGAGGTATGATAAGGTCAGAACGATGGCAAAAATATCATCAATGGCGAAATATTTAAGAGAGCCCAAGTATTCAACAAGAAAAAAAAGACGCTGCCGGATATGCGGACGCCCGAAAGGATATTACCGGAAGTTTGATATGTGCCGGTTGTGCCTGCGCGAATTGGCCTTGAAAGGTGAAATCCCCGGGATAGTCAAGGCTTCTTGGTGATATGGAAGAAAGGATGAAACCATGAGTTCAACAGACCCTATATCCGATATGTTAACCCGAATAAGGAATGGGGGTATGGTTAAGAAAAAAGAAGTGAGCATTCCGTCTTCCCGGATGAATGTGGAAATCGCAAAAATTCTGAAAGAGGAGGGATACATCAAAAATTTCAAAGTGATTGACGATAACAAACAGGGAATTTTGAACATCGCTCTTAAATATACGGATAATAACGAGAGTACTATCACCGGATTGAGGAGAATCAGCAAGCCGGGTTGCCGCGTGTATTGTCAAGCGGGCTCCATTCCCAAGGTTCTTAATGGATTGGGCATAGCAATTATCTCCACCTCTAAAGGGGTTTATGTCGGAAAGAAATGTGAAGACCTCGGTGTTGGAGGAGAGGTTTTGTGCTATATCTGGTAAGTCTCGGATAAGGGAGAATAGAGAAATGTCTCGAGTGGGAAAACGGCCTTTGGATGTGCCGGATAGTGTCAAGGTTACTATCTCTGATGGAAGGCTTGAATTTGAAGGCCCAAAGGGTAAGCTTTCTTTATCCTTACGTCCAGGCATCCAAGCAAAACTTGAAGACAAGCAGCTCATTCTGACTCGGTCAGGTGATTCGAAACAGCAGCGCTCCTCTCACGGCTTATGCCGGAGCTTGGCCCAGAATGCCATTGTTGGCGTCTCAAAGGGATTTTTCAAGGAGCTGGAAATTGTCGGAGTGGGATATCGTGCTAAACTTGAGAAGGATAAGCTTGAGTTGAGCTTGGGATATGCTAAGCCCATTATCTACATGATTCCCAAGGATATCCAAATTGCTGTTGAGAAACCAACCATGATCACGGTCAAAGGGATAGACAGACAACGTGTGGGTCAAGTTGCTGCGGAAATTCGCGGATTTCGTGAGCCAGATCCCTACAAGCTCAAGGGCATTCGTTATGTTGGCGAGCGCTTGATTAAAAAAGAACGTAAGGCAGGAGTAAGCGGTGCATAAAGATAAAGTCGATATCAAGAAAAAAACCAAAGAGCGTATTAGGCGCAGAATCCGAAAGAAGATCAAAGGAAGTGCTGAAAGGCCGAGGGTTTTTGTCTTCAAGAGCAACCGCTATGTCTATACCCAAGCCCTCAATGACGAAAATGGTCAGGTCATGGCTGCAGCCTCAACTCAGGAAAAGCAATTCAAAACAAAAAACAAAAAACACAAGAATGTGGGAGCCTGTCAAGTTTTGGGCAGTCTCATGGGCAAGAGGTTGAAAGAGAAAAACATCAAGACCATAGTTTTTGATCGAGGAATCTACCCTTACCATGGCCGAATTAAGGCCGTAGCCGAAGCCATGAGGGAAGAAGGAATAATTTTTTAGCAGACTCTTCAAGGAGGAGATGACGTGGAAGACGGAGAAAAGGAAGGAACGATAGAAGTCGAGGAAAAGGAGCCTGAACTCAAGGATCAGGTGATTTCTATTCGGAGAGTTACAAAAGTTGTCAAGGGCGGCAAAAACCTCAGTTTTTCTGCGCTGGCTGCTGTCGGAAATGAGAAAGGCCTGGTGGGAGTTGGCAAGGGAAAAGCACGAGAAGTTCCTCAGGCGATCGCGAAAGCTGTGGAGGATGCAAAAAAGAAATTGATTGAGGTGCCTCTTCGGGAGACGACCATCCCTCACCTCATCACCGGACATCATGGGGCTGGTATTGTTGTCCTTCGACCGGCAGCCAGAGGGACGGGTGTCATCGCTGGAGGCGCAGTCAGAGTCATCATGGAATTAGCAGGGGTCAAGGATGTCTTGACCAAGTCTCTCAAGAGCAACAATCCGATAAGTGTGGCTCATGCCACCATCGATGCCTTAACGAAGTTGAAGAGTCCGGAGAATGTCTCAAAAATTCGGGGAAAAACGAAGGAAATGATATGGCAGTAAAAAAAGAAAGAGCGAAAGGAAGCCCGCAAAAGAAAAAAGTAAGGCCGCGAACAGCCCGGGCCGAGTTGCCCGAAAAGGAATTGAGAGTTAAGCTGGTGAGAAGCCTTATCGGGCGTCCCTGGAAACAGCGGGAAGTGGTGAAAGGATTGGGTTTGAGAAAGTTGAACTCAGAAGTTATACACAAAGATTGCTCCGAAATTTGGGGAATGATCCAAAAAGTGCCTCATCTGGTTAAAGTGGAGGTTTTGGAGAAGAAATGAACCTGAGCAGTCTTCGTCCGGCCAAAGGGTCCAGAAAGAGCAATAAACGAGTCGGTCGCGGTCCTGGCTCCGGCAGGGGAAAAACAGCCGGCCGGGGCACAAAGGGCCAAAAGTCTATTTCTGGGTATTCAAGCACGAGAGGATTTGAAGGAGGGCAGATGCCCCTTCATCGCCGGCTGCCCAAAAGAGGCTTCACCAATATCTTCAGAAAAGAATACAGGGAGGTTAACCTGGATCGGCTGACGAAAATCGAGAAGAAAGAAATCAAGGTTGAAGATTTGAAGGAGGCAGGCCTTATCAAAAAAGAATCGGAACCCGTAAAGATTTTGGGGCGCGGGACACTTTCTGCGGCGAAAACCATCCATGCCCATAAATTTTCCCGCTCGGCTTTGAAAAAGATTGAAGAAGCGGGAGGAAAAGCTATCGTTATTGGAAGCGAATCATGTTAGAAAGCATTAGAAACATCTTCAGCATTCCTGACCTGAGGAAAAGGGTTATTTTTACCCTGCTTCTCCTGGCTGTTTACCGCATCGGCTGGCAAATTCCCAATCCTGGAATCAGCGGAGCCGCCCTCCAGGAGTTCTGGGAAGGCCAGAAGGGCACAATCTTGGGTTTTATCGACCTCTTCTCAGGAAGGAATATGTCCAAGATGACGATATTCGCCCTGGGAATCATGCCTTACATCAGCGCCTCGATCATCCTCCAGCTGCTGACGGTTGTCTGGCCTTACCTGGAAAGATTATCCAAGGAAGGAGAGCTCGGCCGGAAGAAGATCACCCAATACACCCGCTACGGGACAATCGTCATTTGTGTCATTCAGGCCTCCGGGATTGCCCTGTGGCTACAAAGTTTAAGAAGCCCTCTCAGCAACGCCCCCATTGTGCCCAATTCGGGTATCGGGTTTGTTTTATTGACCGTCCTCACCTTAACAACAGGAACAGTCTTTGTCATGTGGCTGGGTGAGCAGATCTCCGAGCGCGGAATCGGAAACGGTATCTCTCTGATCATCTTTGCCGGCATTGTGGTCGATGTCCCCCAAAACATCCAGACCATCATCATCGGTCTGAGGGAAGGGACATACGGCCCGATCCAAGTCATCTTTCTGGCGTTACTGATGCTTGCCGTCAACGCCATCATCGTTTTTGTGGAACGGGGTCAGAGGCGGATCCCTGTGTCCTATGCGAAAAGAATCGTCGGCAGAAAGATTTACGGAGGCCAGAGCACCCATCTTCCGTTGCGGGTCAACACGGGCGGAGTGATTCCCATCATTTTCGCCGCTTCAGTGGTCACTATTCCGGGAACATTTGCTCAGCTTTTCAAGCATCAAATTTTACAGCGTATTGCCACCCAGTTCAATCTGGGCATGCCTTTATACAACCTGCTCTACATCGCTTCCATCATTTTCTTCACCTACTTTTATGTGTCCATCATCTTCAACCCGGCTGATGTTGCAGACAACTTGAGGAAATACGGCGGATTTATTCCAGGAATAAGACCCGGAAAAAACACTTCGGATTTTATCGACAGCGTTCTTTCACGGATTACCCTTGTCGGCGCCATCTATTTAGCCGCTATCGCCATTCTCCCAGAATTCATTCTCACCGGGTTTAAGCTTCAGACTCTTCCTGGCATCGGAGATTTCTTGGGCCGGAATTTACCCGATTGGTTCACGAACGGCTTGAACATCGACATCTACTTCGGAGGGACATCGATTCTGATCGTGGTCGGTGTGGCCATGGATACCATGCAGCAGATCGAAGCGCAGCTCGTTATGCGGCATTACGACGGCTTCATGCGCCGCAGCCGCATAAGAGGGAGAAGGGGATGAGAATCGTCCTTCTCGGGCCTCCTGGCTCAGGCAAGGGAACGCAGGGGGATCTCCTTCGAAAAAAATACGGTTTTCCCCGAATTTCCACAGGCGACCTTCTCCGCAAGGAGGTTCAGGACAGAACCGCTCTCGGGAAGAAGGCGGAGAGCAGCATGGGACGCGGCGAGTTGGTCAGTGATGCTCTTGTGATGGAGATGGTCAAGCAGAGGGTCTCCAGACCGGACTGCCGGAGAGGTTATATATTGGATGGCTTTCCCCGAAACAGGGCTCAGGCTCTGAAACTTGAAGAAATGGATCGGAGAGCTTCAGAAATCGCCATAGACATCCATCTGAGCGAACAGACCCTGGTTCGAAGGCTCACCTCCCGGAGGATATGCTCCGGATGCGGAGCCGTTTATAACTGGCTGAATCAGAACGTGAGAAAAAGGAATGTGTGCGATGCGTGTGGCGGAGCGCTTATCCAGAGAAAAGATGACACGCCAGAAGTGATCAAAGAGCGGCTGAGAGTTTACCGCGA
This sequence comes from uncultured Eubacteriales bacterium, assembly GCA_964550165.1. Lineage (GTDB taxonomy): Bacteria > Acidobacteriota > Aminicenantia > Aminicenantales > Aminicenantaceae > CAZJYC01. The sequence continues at coordinate 100,652 of CAZJYC010000002.1, read as the reverse complement.
ACAGACAGTGCCGCTTATCGATTACTACAAGAAGAAAAAGGTTTACCACAGAGTTAACGGCGAAGGAAGAATAGAGACCATTTTTGATACAATCTGTTCGCTTCTGGACAGAGAGATGGCCAGGTTGCGGGAGGTTGAGGCAACACGATGATTCTCTACAGCGAAGAAGAAATTCGGGCCATCAAGCGCAGCAACCAGATTGTGGCCAAAATTTTGGCTGAGCTGAAAGAGATGATCAAACCTGGAGTTCAAACCAAAGAACTGGATGAGTATGCCGAGAGGAGGGTTGCAGAGATGGGAGCGGTGCCCGCCTTCAAGGGCTACCGGGGTTATCCCGCTTCCCTGTGCACCTCCATCAATGAGGAAATTGTCCATGGAATTCCTTCGGCCCGTCGTTTTCGAGAAGGGGACATTGTCAGTCTTGATTTTGGAGTTCTTTTTGAAGGCTATTATGGCGACGCGGCCGTAACCTACGGAGTGGGTGAAATCACTCCAAGAGCAAGGAAGCTGATCGAGACGGCAGAGCAGGCTTTTCACAAAGCCCTGGAACAGGTGGAGCCGCATAAAAGGATATCCGATATCTCTTATGCCATTCAGAGCCATGTGGAGTCTCAAGGATTTTCCGTGATCCGTACTTTTGTCGGCCATGGAATCGGGCTTTCTTTGCATGAAGAACCCCAGGTCCCTAATTTTGGTTTGCCGGGGAGAGGCCCGAAGATCAAGCCTGGTATAGTCTTGGCCATCGAGCCGATGATCGCTGTGGGTGATTGGAATGTGGAGATTCTGGATGACAATTGGACGGCCGTCACCAGGGACAGAAGCCTTTCAGCCCATTTCGAGCATACCGTGGCTATAACAGCGAAGGGGACTCGAATTCTGAGTTTGCTCGAAAAAGAAACGGATGAAGCTTTTGTGAAGGATAATCAGTATGCCTAAACAGGACGTATTTGAGACAGAAGGCACTGTCATCGAAACTCTGCCCAACGCCATGTTTCGCGTGGAATTAGCCAACAAGCATAGAATCCTGGCTCATATTTCCGGGAGAATGCGCAAGCATTTTATCCGTATTCTTCCAGGAGATAAAGTTCTGGTCGAGCTATCGCCGTATGATTTGACCAAGGGACGAATAACCTATCGTTTTAAATAAGAGGATAAAATGAAAGTCAGAGCATCTGTGAAAAAAATTTGCAGGAATTGCCGGATCATCAGAAGGAAAGGAACACTTCGCGTCATCTGTTCCAACCCGAGACATAAACAAAGACAAGGTTAAAAGAGGTTAAAATGGCGAGAATCGCAGGAATCACACTTCCGCCGGAAAAAAGGATTGAAATTGGCTTGACGTATATTTTTGGTATCGGCCGCTCAAAGTCCAACCGAATTCTTCAAGAGGCGAATATCGACAAGGACAAGAAGGTGAAAAGTTTGACGGAGGAAGAGGTCAACAGAATCCGTCAGATTATCGAGAAAAGGGAAAAAATAGAAGGGGATCTGAGGAAAGAGGTCGCAACCAATATCAAGCGCCTGATCGACATCGGCTGTTTTCGAGGAATGCGTCACAAAAGGAAATTGCCCGTGAGAGGCCAGAGGACGAGAACAAACGCGCGGACGCGAAAAGGCCCTAGAGGGCATACGATAAAGAAGATAAAAGCAACAACAACATAGGGAGTTTTCCATGCCAAAAGGAAAAAGGAAGACCAAGAAGAAAAAAGTCAAGAGGGAAATAGGATTCGGTGTCGCTTATATCCAATCCACCTTCAACAATACAATCATCACCATCACTGACCAACAGGGGAGTACCGTCTGCTGGGCGAGCGCCGGCACAGCGGGATTTAAGGGCGCAAGAAAGGGGACCCCATTCGCAGCTCAGTTGGCAGCCAGAGATGCTTCAGCCAAAGCAAGAGAATTTGGAGTCCGGTATGTGGATGTCAAGGTTAAAGGCCCCGGTGCGGGAAGAGAGTCAGCGATCCGAGCGCTTCAAGCCGAAGGTTTAGAGATAAAATCAATCAGGGATATCACTCCCATTCCCCATAATGGCTGTCGTGTGCCGAAACGAAGAAGGGTTTAAGGTGCCGGGATAGAAGGAGAAAAAAGATGTCAAGATATAGAGAACCCGTTTGCCGTCTCTGCCGGAGCGAAAAAACGAAGCTTTTTCTGAAAGGAAGCAAATGCTTGAGTGAGAAATGTCCCGTCGAGCGGAGGCTTTACCCCCCAGGGCAGCACGGAAGAGCAAGAAGAAGAATCTTAGGATATGGTCTTCAGCTCAGGGAGAAGCAAAAGCTCAAAAGATATTATGGAATGTCCGAAAGGCAGTTCCGTCTGTTTTTTGAAAGAGCCGAGAGGAAAAGAGGAGTCACTGGAGAAAACCTCCTTGCCATGCTAGAGAGAAGACTGGACAATGTCGTTTATCTCGTTGGATTCTCCCATTCTCGAACCCATGCTCGGCAGCTCATCACCCATGGGCATTTTTGGATCAATAACAGGAAAGTCGATGTCCCTTCTTTTCTTGTCGGCAAAAATGATGTGATCTCCTTTAGAGATAAATCAGAGAAAGATGAAGAGCTGAAGGCCGTCGTGGAATCGAACAGGAATAAAGCTGTCCCCGGCTGGATCGAAGTGGACTGGGACAAGATACAGGCAAAAATTGTTTCTTTTCCAACCCGACAAGACATCACGATTCCTGTGGCAGAACATATGGTTGTCGAGCTGTATTCGAAGTGATCTGCGGAAAGGACGGCAAAGAGACGATGAAGCTTGGAAGCCTCAGCCATAATATCGGACAATGAGGGAGCCTGAAAAGGAGGAACTATGATCGAAACTGGTTTTCAAAGGCCAAAATATCTGGAATGCGATTATGAAACTTTGACACCCAAGTATGGCCGCTTCTCTGCCCAGCCTTTTGAGAGAGGCTATGGCGTCACTATCGGAAATGCTCTGCGCCGAATTCTGCTTTCTTCGATAACTGGAGCTGCAATCACGGCTGTTCGGATCCATGAAGTTCTCCATGAGTTTTCGAGTATCCCTGGTGTCGTGGAAGATGTGACAGATATCATCCTGAATTTGAAAAGCATTCCCTTAAAGCTCATTGGCGATAACTCGAAGGTGATGACTTTGAAAATGAAAGGGCCCACTGAAGCAAAAGCTTCGGATATCGTTATTGATTCGGATGTTGAAATCCTCGACAAAGGTATTCATATCGCTTCACTGGATAAAGACGGCAAGCTGGACATCGAGATGATTGTCAAGAATAACCGCGGGTATATTTCTGCTGAGCAGAATTTTGACGAGAAATTGAGTGTGGACTATATTCCTGTCGATTCCTCTCATTCTCCGATCAAAACGGTGAATTACCGGGTCGAGCCGGCGCGAGTGGGTAAGAGAATCGATTATGAAAAATTGAACCTGGAAATCTGGACAACCGGGGCCATTTCTCCCCAGGATGCCCTAGCTCAGGCTGCCAAATTATTAAGGGACCACCTGGTCATCTTTCTCACTGTTGTGGATGAGGCCGTAGAAAGGGAACAGGTTATTGCGAAAAAAGAAATTCCCTATTTTTCCCAGCTGGAGCTTTTGTCCAAATCCATAGACCACCTGGAACTTTCAGTCCGGTCCAGCAATTGCTTGCGCTCCGCTGGAATTCAGAGGATCTATGAGCTTGTCCAGAAAACCGAGGAGGAACTTCTGAGGACGAAGAATTTTGGTCGAAAATCCCTGAGTGAGATTAAAGAAACCCTGGACCAGTTGGGTCTGGGACTCAATTTGGAGCTTCATACCAAATTGTTGGAACAGTTGGAAGAGATGAAAAAGCAGGAGGCTGAAGAGGCATAAAATGAGACATCTGGTCAAGGGAAAAAAGCTCAGAAGAGGCACCGCCCACCGGCTCGCCCTGCTCCGCAATCTTGTGACCTTTTTTCTGGAAAAGGAGCGGATCAGGACGACTTTGGCCAAAGCAAAAGCGGCCAGGCCTCTGGCTGAGAAAATGATCACTCTGGCAAAAAAAAATACCCTCCACGCCAGACGTCAGGCTAATAAGCTAGTTTACAGGAAGCCTGTTCTGAAAAAACTCTTTGATGAAATCGGTCCCCGTTTCAGCGAAAGACCCGGAGGCTACACGCGGATTGTCAAGATTGGACCTCGACGTGGGGATGGAGCGGACATGGCAATTCTTGAGCTTATCGGGACAGAGTTTAAGAAAAAGGTCAAAAAGAAAGCCCTGAAAGAAAAAGTCAAAGCCGCCAGGGAAAAGAAGTAATTCACTCAGCCCCCGTCTTGAGTCATTCGGTTTGTTTCCCCCACGTTTTTCTCCCTTTGATTTCTTTTCCTGTAAAGTTGCTTCGCGCTCAAGACAGGACAATTCCAGAGAGGCTATCTGTTAATATTGCCGTTTAGAACGACCCAGAGCTCTTGTCCGGGATAGATCTTTGACCTGAGGCTGAGCCCGTTGAGATTGAGGAGATCATCCAGGTCCATTCCAAACCTTCTGGCGATTTCAAAAGGACTGTCCCCGGATCGAACCATGTAGGTCGTGGCGCCTTCGGGAATCCCGGAGTGAATCACGAGTTTCTGTCCCACTGCTAAATTATCACTTTGGAGGCTGTTGTCTTCTTTGATCTTGTCAACAGTGGTGTTGAACGCACCGGCTATTTTGTAGATGGAATCTCCCCGCTTGACAACGTAGATAAGGTCCTGCCCTTCCTTGATGAGCTGGAGAGGGGGGGAAGGGGAATGGCGGATGGCACTCCGGACAGGGATTTTCAGCCTTTGTCCGGGTCGGATGACATGAATGCTGCGCAGCCCGCTCAACTGGGCGATTTCGCTTACTGAAGTTCCGTAGCGTTGAGCGATGATTGAAAGGGTTTCTCCTGAACGCACATAATAGTAGGTGTAGGTCGCCTGAGGAGGAATGTATTGAGGGAGAGAGGCTAAGGCTATCAACACTCTCTCGCCATAATCCCTCGGAACTTTCAGCAGGTATTCTTGGTCCGGTGTGGATTTATGACGCAGCTCAGGATTGAGAACCTCAAGCTCTCCTTCTTCTAGCCCCAGAGCCTTGGAAAGGGAGGAGAGCTTCACAGGGCTGTTGACCGTTACTTCCTCGTATTCCAGCAGGGGATCTGTTTCGGGCAGAGCGAAGCCGTACTTATCCGGGTCTTTGACGATGAGCAAAGTGGCGATAAAGCGGGGGACAAAGCGGGCAGTTTCCCGGGGCAGCATGGGGTATAGATCCCAGAAGTTATCGAGGTAATCGATGCGCTGGGAGCTGATAACCTTTTGGACTTTGAATTCTCCGCAGTTGTAAGCGGCCAGAGCGGTCGTCCAGTCTCCAAAGAAGGAATGAAGTTCGTTGAGATATTTGAGTGCCGACTGGGTTGATTTGATGGGATCCATCCTCTCGTCAATCCAGCGGTCTCGCTTCAGCCCAAAGCGGGTTCCAGTGGAAGCGATGAACTGCCAGAGACCTAAAGCTCGGGCGCGGGAATACGCACGGACATTAAACCAGCTTTCAATCATCGGAATCCAGGAGAGCTCCTCGGGAAGTCCAGCCTGCCTTAGTTGCTCAAGAATCATCGGCCGGTAGCGTCCTGAGCGCCCGTAGGCTGTCTCGAAAAGCTTCCTTTCCTTCGTCCTGAAATTTTCGATCTCTTGAAGGACAAAATCGTTTTCTATCAAAGGAATGGTGTTATGGTTATGGATGACGGTTGTCAGATGCGAAGCATAGATGGCTTGAATCTTCTGGGCGATGAGAAGCCTGAGGTCGTTTTTATCCTGGATGAGGGGGGAATCTGGAGGAAGTTTGAGCTTGAGGAGAAGGCGGTAGGTTTCGTCCAGAGCCGACAAAGCCGTTTCGAAATCGCCCTTTTCCCAGGCAACTTGCGCATCCTGATAGGCGTACATGGCTTCTTCCAGGATGGCTTCAGGAGAATCTTTTCTCTGCTCTGAATTGCTCTCCTGATCAAGCGTCTCGCTGTTTTTCTGCTCTGTTTCTTCTTCAAATTCCTGAACCTTCTTTTCCTGTTCGAGCGGTTGAGTGATTTGCTTCTGCGGAGGAGTTGATGGTAACGGGGTTTGGGGGCTGCTGGCTATTTTGGGGTGAGAGGCGCAGCTCCAGAGAAGAAAGACTGAGAAGGCGAACAGCGTAATGTTCAGCGATTTGATTCTTCTCATTTTCTCCCTAAAGGGTTAAACTTATAACATTTAATACCGACCGAGTCAAACCATTCAGCCAGATTGAAGGCATAAAATCTAACTCGTTTTTTCTGCTCAAAATATCGCGCCAAAAGATACCATACATAAAGTGGGCTCATGAAGTAAATAGCCGCTTGAGGTGATTTATGAGGTGATTTATTTTTTGTTTTTTCTAACCTGAAAAGATGAGCTGCCTTTCACATTCTGTGTGAAGGCTCTCTCTCCAGAATTTGAATCGGAAAAAGCATTATCTTTTCTCTGAACTGAATTCAAACACAGAATCCAGGTCTCAAAGGCTAGGATAGCTGTTTATGCCAGTTCCAGGCGGTTTCAATGATGGTTTCGAGGCTTGAATAGGATTCCTTCCAATCCAAGACGCGCTCAGCCTTTTCCTTGGAGGCCAGGAGCTCCGGTGCATCTCCCTTTCTTCTGGGCATTTTTCTGTAACGAACCTTTTTTCCCGTGATCTCTTCGGCCTTTCTTATGACCTCTAAGACAGAATAGCCTTTGTTTGTCCCGAGGTTGATGAATTCACTCCGGGAAGAAGCAAGAATATTTTTCAATGCAAGGACATGCGCCTTGGCCAGGTCAGTGACATGGATGTAATCTCGGACAGCGCTCCCGTCTTGTGTCGGAAAATCCGTACCAAAGAGGTCGAAATGCCTCTTTTTTCCGAGAAGGAAGAGGAGGATGTTGGGGATGAGATGGGTCTCGGGATTGTGCATCTCTCCCAAGCGGCCATCAGGGTCAGCTCCGGCGGCGTTGAAGTAGCGAAGGGAGATGAATTTCAGCCCGTAGGCTCTCTGGTAGTCCTCGAGGATTTTCTCTATGAAGAGCTTAGTCTGTCCGTAGGGATTGATCGGGTTGAGGGGATGAGATTCTGGAATGGGAATGTGTTGAGGGATGCCGTAGACGGCAGCGCTTGAGGAAAATATAAAATTCTTGACCTCTTTCTCCAGCATAACATCCAGCAGGTTCAGGGAGCTGAGGATGTTATGGATATAGTATTTTCGGGGATTTTCGTAGGATTCTCCAACCTGGATTAAGGAGGCAAAATGGAGAACAGCCGTGATATCTTTGGAGGCGAAGGCTTTTTCAATGGATTCTTTTTCCATGAGATCACCGCGAACGACCTCTCCCCCAACAAGAAGTTCTTTTCTTCCGGTGGAGAAATTGTCAAAGACGACCACGTCATATCCATCCTGGATGAGCTCTTTGATCGCGTGGGACCCGATGTAGCCGGCTCCACCAGTAACTAGAATTTTCATAGGCGTATTTTCTCTGCCAATTTTTCTGCGAGTTGCAGACCTTGCTTTTTTGTGTCAAACTCGTTGTCGAGCTGCAGCTCGTACAATTTTTTGAGGATTTTTCCCATTCGGGGCCCTGGTTCCACACCCATCTTAATCAGATCCCGACCCATAATCATAGGTTTGATCGATTCCTTGCTAACGTTGAGCTTCTGGAATTTTTCGAGAAGCCATCGGCCTTCCTTATCCAATCCCCTAACCAGCCTTTCCTTGCGGCCTGCTCTATCAGCCGCATCAAGGTAAATCAAAAGCTCAATTTCTCCTGAGACGTCTGCGGCCAGGCGGTTGAAGGCCTTCTTGGTCACGACCTCTTTGTTGTAATAGAGTTCAGAGACGCGGTGATGACAGCGAATGAGGAGCGGGACTATTTTTCTCAGGTTGTAGCCGTTCCAGGAAAAGATTCTGAATCGATGAAAAACCTTTTTGACAATTCTTTGGCTGAGAACATCATGGCCGTTGTTGGTGATGACCATTCTCCCTCGTTTATATTCCCACTGGGCTGTGGCTGGCTTTCCGGCATCGTGATAAAGGGCGGCCAGGAGCAGAGCGAGTTTTTTCTCCTGAGACTCGACCAAGAGATCGGCAAGCCTTTTGGCCTGGTCGACAGTTAGGTTGACGTGATGCCAGACCGTGTGATGACCATACTCATCTTTTTCAGGATGGAAGAGGGAGTCCTGGATGGAAAGAGTCTGGATGTAAAGCTCAGGAAAAATCCGGCGCAGGGCTCCAAGCTTGAACAGCTCCTCCAGACCGACTGAGGGGCGGGCAGAAAAAAGAAGAATTTTGAAAAGCTCCTCGTTGACTCTCTCCACGCTCAGGCCGCGGAGGTTGATGTCTTTGGAAATCTCATGGATTTCAGGGTCGACTGAAAACTCAAGGACCGAGGCGAAGCGGGCAACGCGGAGAACGCGGAGAGGGTCATCAGGAAATGCAGCCCGATTGGTCAGCCTGATGATTCTTGCTTGGATATCTTTCACTCCCCCGAAGGGATCGATCAGCGCGTTGTCGGCGAGCCTCAAGGCCATGCTGTTGCAGCGGAAGTCGCGTCTTTCCAGGTCCTTTTCGATCGGAAGCTCAGGGTCAGAAGAGATGAGAATGTCTTTATGGCCTCGGACCTCTGCTTCCTTGGGAGAATCTTTTCTCGGCAGAGCGATGTCATAGGTTTTTCCCGAGATGGTGAACTTGATGACTCCAAAGCTTTTTCCGACAAGGTCGACTTTCCCATGAGCCTTTATTTTTTTCACGATTTTTTCGACAGGATGACGGGTGATGAGGATATCGACGTCCTCAGAGCGAATCCCTCTGACAAGGTCGCGGACATAGCCTCCGACAGCATAGGCATCTCGGCCAAAATGCCGGATGAAAAATTCTTTTTCTCGAAATTCTGCCTGCAATTTTTTCATCTCTCTCCTTCGTCGCTTCCCGGAAACCTCATATGCACTCCGCTTGTCTTAAGATCCCTGTTTCCCTTTCGGGAATTTTTCGAGCAGGCCTGCCACCGCCTCCTTATGAACGGTAAAAGTTAGCATCTTCAGCCGGATGTAATCATCCCGGTAAAAATAATAGCCCTTAAACTTGCCGCGGTAGGCGCTGCCGCCTGAGTCTTTGATCAGGAACCAGGCGCGATCGCCGGTTTCTGTGTAGCCGACGATATGGATGGCATGGTCATCGGTTGAAGTCCTATTCTCGAAGCGGAACTCCCGGCTGTCCTGGTCGATGAGCTTGCCGGGGATGTCGAAAGTGGGAACGAGGGCCACATCCTCCTCACCGCTCATCCCTGGCTCTGAGACGTCGCCGCCGATGGCCACGGTGTATCCCTTTTGAAGGGCTTCGCCGATGGCCGTGAAGAAGTCATCCAGCGGGACATTATGATAATCCTCGCTGTGCCACCAGTTGTCAGGGACTTTGTACTCTCCCATGGTATAAAAAGGAATGGCTTTGAAGCTCATGAAGCAGACATACTCGTCCAAGGGGAGTTTGAGCATATTTCCGAAATAATCCTTTGGAGTCATGGTCTGGCCGTTGACTTCAATAGTCTCTGGCGGCTTTCCCATGTACTTGTCCAGGATACTTCTCACGTAAGACACTGCCTTTTCTCCATCCCAGTAGGCGTTGTCTTTACAGAATTGGAGATATTTCCGGATTTCCTCATAGAGCTTGCTGTGGTCATGCTCTGTCTGGCCGGGAAGGAGTCCGGTATAGTCTGAGGCCCGGACTGCGCCGTACTGTTTCATCCGGGCAATGACCGCGTTGTGCTCTGAGCCGTGGCCAAAAAAGGAATTTCCTTTCTCCTTGATGAAGCGCCTTGCTTTTTCGACAAATTCCCAGTAGGCAGTGTACATCTCGGAGAGCTTCACCGGCTCCTTGCCCATCCTCTTCATCTCCGATTCCAGAAAAGAGGTTGTCGAGAAACACCAGCATGTTCCTGTGTTATGCTGGCGAATCGGAGGAAAATGGAAATATTGCCTGAACTCCTCCAGGGATGCTGGCTTTTTGATGCCGGAGAAATCCAGAGAAAGGTATTGCCTCTCCTTTCCCCTGATCTCGCGTGTCTTATAAACGACTGTGTTTTTCTGCTGGAGCTCTTCGGCTCCCATCTGGATCATCTGCTTTTCAACCACTCTTTCCTTCTGGCAGGAGGTCAGGCTGAAAATTATTGAGATAAAAAGAAGGCTGAATAACAACCTGAATTTTTTCATCAAATCCTCCATGTACTCGATTCCAGGCCTGACGGCCCTTTTGTTCGTCCTATTATAAAAGCAGTATCCATTCGGATTCAAATAATTTTTTACAGGAGTAAGCATCCCAAATTCCGTGATTCGAGGATATTTTGGGGATAGCCTCGCTCCCCTTCGGATTTTTAATGCCATTCTCCGTTCGCTCTTCTCGGCGGCTGCGTATCGCTCCGGCCAAGCGGTTCGAAAACACGCAGGCTTTCCATCACCTGGCGAAGGCAGAGTGGTGAGAAGGTCGTGTGAAAGGCTGAGCGGGCATGGTTCCTCGACCGAAGGGAGAGGAGAGCGAAGCCTTGAACCGAGCCGCTTTTGGCTCGCTGGGGCAAAAGCGGCGTACCTTCGAGCCAATCTGCCTGAGCTTTTCAAACGGTTTTCTCACCGCTTAGCCTCTGCGGGCATCCTTTTTAAGAGCGAACTCCGAAGGCTAAATCCTCAATGGTCGCTGCGGCTATCTCCCAAAATCTTTGGATATTCAGGGAGCAATCTTTTATCACGGAATTTGGGATGCATCCTTTACAGGTTAAGAGCTTGTTCTCTTTGGCACATTATTGTATCCTTAAAAGCTTAAAAATAAGGGATGTGAAGAATTGAGAAAAAGATCGTTTTGCCTACCGGTTTTTATCCTGGCCTTTGTCCTTCTGTCCTTTCCTGCGGTCTCCAAGCAGGAACTTAAGATTTCTCTCAAAGGAACAGAGATAAAGGATTTTGATTCTGCCGGGCTCTCTCTTGTGTTCTACATCACCGTCGCCAATCCATCGCGCTCCCATTATTTTCTTGCCGGGTATGATTACCGTTTCATGGTCAGCCAGAAGGAGTACCTTCGCTTGACGACATCTCTGGAGGAGCCCATCAGGATCGAACCCAAGAAAGAGACTCTTGTTTCTTTTCCGCTCATGATCACTTACGCCCATCTCTTTCAGGCAGTAGAAGGGATTGAGAAAGAGGATAAAGCACAGTCTTATCTGACGGGAACGGTGGTCTTTTCCGACGGAAAAAGAGAGAAGGAAAGGCTTCCTTTTGCTTTTTCGGCAGAGTTTCCCTTGTTCAAGAAACCTGAGGTCAAATTCCTCTCCCTGAAAATCAAAGAGTTGACCATAGGTGGAGCGGATGTGGCCGTCGAGGTGAGCCTCATAAACAGCAATCCCTACGAGCTCCTTGTGGACAGGATAGGTTTTGCCTTTTATATCGGAGAAAGTCCTATCTCAGAAGGAATAATCAGCGGCGACAAGAACATCGGAAGCCGCGGAGAAAAAGTTTTCTCTCTTCCTTTTCTTTTTAATTTTTTTGACGTCGGACAGAACGTCCACGATCTCCTTCGCCAGACATCTGCTCTTTGCCGGCTCGCCGGGGAAATTGAGGTCAAGACGGTTTGGGGAAGAGTCAAGGTCTCCTTTGATAAAGCGGAAAAAGTTCCAATCGTGCGGACTCCCTGAAAAAATTCTATGATCAGCATCATCATTCCCACTCACAATAGGGCCTCTTTTCTCGAAGAGGCCATCCAATCCATACTGGAGCAGGATTACTTCCTCCAGGAGGGTGCTTTTTATGCTGAGCTTTTGGTCATCGACGATGGCTCGACAGACAAGACCAGAGATGTTGTGGCCTGCTTCGGGAATCGTGTGAAATATCATTTCCAGAAGCGCAGAGGAGTCAGTGCGGCCAGGAATCAGGGACTTGACCTTGCTCAGGGGAGTTATATCGCCTTTTTGGACTCGGATGATCTCTGGAAAAAAGAGAAGCTCAGTACCCAGATGAGTTTCATGAAGGCCTTTCCCGACGCCAAGGCCTGTTGCACGGATGAGATGTGGATCCGACGGGGCATTTTCGTCAACCCCAAGAAAAAGCATCAAAAATATTCTGGTTGGATATTTGACAAGGTTCTTCCCCTCTGTCTTTTGAGCCTTTCATCAGCCCTGTTCAGGAGGGAAGTTTTCGAGGATATCGGAAGATTTGATGAAGACCTGCCGGTCTGCGAGGATTACGATTTCGGGATTCGACTTGCCCGAAAGTATCCTATCTATTTCCTGCCCAAATCCCTGATTATCAAACGGGGTGGTCACCCTGGCCAGCTTTCGCGAAAATACTGGGGTATGGACAGGTTCAGGATCAAAGCTTTAGAAAAGGCGCTTCAGCTCCCTTTGACTTCGGAACAGGAGCTGCTCGTCAGGCAGGAGATTGTGAAAAAGTGCCAGATTTTGGTTAAAGGATTCAAGAAAAGGGATAAAAACGCGGAGGTCCAGAAATATCTTTCGCTCATGAATAAATACAGGCCAGCCCAAAATTGGAGGAGCAATGAGTATCTTGGAAATCATTCAGAAAAGACGGAGCATAAGAAAATACAAGGAGGACCCCATCCCTGAGCCTGTTCTTCTCCGGGTGTTGGAAGCTGCCCGGCTTGCCCCCTCCGGGAAGAATCTTCAGCCCTGGAAGTTTATCCTGGTCAAGGACAAGAAACTCAAAGAGGAGCTGGCCCGAGCCTCAGCGAATCAATTTTTCATGGCCAGAGTACCGCTCATCATCGTGGCCTGTGGCTTCCCTGAAAACTGTTATGCCCGGATGGGACGGTACATGAAGTCCTGGCCTGTCGATGTAACAATCGCCCTCGAACATCTCATCCTCCAGGCCCAGGAGGAGGGATTGGGCACATGCTGGATTGGCTCCTTTGAGGAAGAAGAGGTCAAGTCCATCCTGAAAATCCCAGGAGAGGTGAAAGTTCTGGCCTTAACGCCCCTTGGTTATCCGGCCGAGTCGCCCCCTTCCCGAGGCCGAAAAAAATTGGAAGAAATCGTTTCCAACGACCGGTATTAGGCGGATTTTCGCTCCTGCCAGTGGAAGCATCTTTTTTCCCGTGATGAGCAAAGAGATTTGATCAAGTTAGGAATGGGGGCGCTGGTTTCCGTCCCTCCTCGCCAAAGACCCTCCCACCCACCACCATGGGCTTCGGAGGGACGGAAACCAGCGCGGTTCAAATTGGCTTTTATCATTAGAGAAGATTCTTACTCTGCCAGTGATTGACTAAACAGTTTTGCCTTCTTATAATAAGTCGTCTTTGAAGAGGAGAAAGATGCTGGATGATGTTGTTATCTCAAGGGCGATCATCGAGAGCTACTGCAAGGAGATTCTCGACGACTTAGAATCCGATGTGATCGTCTGCGGGGCAGGCCCGTCGGGACTCTGCGCCGCTTATTATCTGGGCAAGGAAGGCTTTAAAGTTGTCGTTTTTGAAAGGGCACTCCGTCCAGGCGGAGGCATGCCGGGCGGAGGCATGATGTTCAACAAAATCGTCGTCCAGGAGGAAGCCAAGCCTATTCTTGATGAACTGGGGATAAATACCGTCCTTTACCAAGAAAATTATTATGTCGCATCTTCCCTGGAGGCTCTGGGCGTGCTTCTCAGCCAGGCCATTAAAAAGGGAGCCCATATCTTTAACTGCATCGCTGTCGAAGATGTTTTGATTTACAATACGAAAATCCAGGGAGTCGTCATCAACTGGTCTTCTGCCCTAGAAGCGGGATTTCATGTCGACCCTCTCACCGCGCGCAGCTCTTTTGTTGTTGACGCCTCCGGACATGCCGCCGAGATTGCCCAGACCATAAGACGCAAGTCCGGTGCAAAGCTCTTGACCTCAACTGGAGAGGTTTTAGGCGAGAAGCCGATGTGGGCGGAGAAAGGGGAGAAAACTCTTATTGCTAACACCAAAGAGATTTTCCCTCACCTCTATGTCTGCGGTATGGCTGCCAACACTGTTTTTGGCGGTCCAAGAATGGGCCCCATTTTCGGGGGAATGCTTCTCTCAGGCCAGAAAGTCGCGCGCTTGATCGGAGACAGGCTGCGGAAGAAGTAGAATCTTATAACTTGTTTGGAAAGCTTAGAACCAATAATTCAAACCCACAGAAGCTTGATATCCGCCCAGGTCAAAACGTTCAAAGCCCTGAAAATTATCGAGGTTAACTCTTATCGAATTATACTTGAATTCCAGTTCCAGAGTAGTTCTGCGGGCAACGGGAATCATGATTCCACCAAAGGCATGGTAGCCTATGGAGAATTTATTATCGTCTCTAGCGTCTGCAAAATATGTGGGGAAAATTTCGATATCTTCATCTGGGTTGTAATTATTCAAGTGAATTTCTCCCGTCAACTCGTTGTAATACCATTGGCCTAATGAGGTGTCAAAATCTATAAGGTCTCCTTGCAGACGCAGGCTCCAGAGATAGAATCCTGCTCCGCCTCCCACATAGGGAATGATTTTTCCTTTCCTTCCCAGAGGCGCAAGTTTTAAAGAAATCTGAAGGGGAGTGATGGAGATGTTGAAGGTATGCATGGGGATGAAATCTCCGTAATAAACGTTGGGAAAGGCAAAATCATAATCTGTGCCCAAAGTATCAGCATAGTAGCCGACATATCCGAATTCAGTATCATCATTTTTGTACTGGCCCAGCTTGTTCCTGGAGTAGCTGTCGATGCTCAGGGTGAGGCTTATTTCCCGGGTCAGAAAATACTCAAAAGCGAAACCGAAGTTTGTGCTGTGATAATCAGACTTGGAAAAGCTCATCTGATCGAATTCGATCCACCAGAGGTTGTCGGCCTTATTGTCGTATTTGAATGAGGGTACAAAATATCCAAGCTTAAAAGTAACGATGTTTGAATAAGCAAGGCTCGGCACAAAAAAGATTAACGCCAGAAAAAGCATCAAAATTTTTCTCATATCATCTCTCCTCTCGTTATTTTTTATGCAAAACTTATGCCAAATTGAGCACAGGGAAAATCCAAGGCTTGGCTGTGTCTAAAAAAGGTCAACTGTCCTCTTCTTGAATGGTTTTCTCTGGTCTATGCTCACTTTTATAAAACAGCCTCCCCCTGAAGTCAAGACCTTAAAACAGGCAATCGTGGCTCCTCTTGAACACTGAACTTTACTCTTGAGCATTATCTCTATACTATAAATAAAGGTATGGCTACTCAAACCCAGATCCTGAAGATCGATCGCCGCCAAATTGAGGCGGATAAGATAAGAGCTATCGCCCAGGTCCTGACCAAAGAAGGAGTCATTGCCTATCCGACCGATACATTTTACGGGCTTGGAGCAAGCTGTTTCTCTGAGAAAGCGATCCAAAGAATATACCGATTGAAGAAGAGAAAACCCTCCAAGCCGCTTTCTGTCCTGGTTTCCAGCTTGGACATGGCCAAAGATATCGCTGTCGGCATTCCATTCCTTTTCTGGGAGCTGGCCAGAGAGTTCTGGCCTGGACCTCTGACCATTGTCCTCAAAGCCTCATCAAGGCTTGCCAAAGAGTTGCTCGGGCCTGGGCAGACCATCGGGATTCGCCAGCCAGGACTACTCTGGCTGCAAAGATTGGTGGAGACAACATCTTTTCCTATAACAGCCACCAGCGCCAACATTTCAGGCGAGGAGGAGATTTCAGACCCGGAGAAGGTTATCAAGATTTTCAGCGGTAGAGTGGACCTTATCGCTGACGGGGGGAAAACGCCAGGAGGCAAGCCTTCGACGGTGATCAGCTTGGTATCCTCACGGCCTGAGATTTTGCGTGAAGGGGTAATACCCCGCTCACGCCTTCAAACGTATCTTTAAAGAAAAAATTCCATCCCTTCATAAGCTAGCTTGAAGCCCTGCTCCTCGACTTCCCATCTCGCCTTTCCTTGGGGATCAAGGGCCAGGTTGGTGTGGTTGAGATGGGTGAAGCAGATGCTTGTTTTTCCTTCCTGGGCCACATTCTTCAGGATTTTCAGGGTTGTCTGGATCAAGGGATGTCCTATTTGTGTGAGATTGCGGCCGGGAAGCTCATCGGGGCTGAAAAAAGTTCCGTCCAGAAGAGCGATATCTGCCTTCTTCACTTCTTCTGTGATCGGCCTCTTCCAGGCCTCCCAGCTCTGGATGTCGGGGATGTAGAGGAGTTTTTTCTTTCTGCCAGAGATGTAATATCCGAATGTATCAGAAAATTCATCCCTGTGAGGGACCAAAAAGGGAGTCAAAGAGACCTGCGCTGACAGGCTAAGTTCTTCATCAGGAGCGATCACGTGGAGAACGATGTTGCCCAGACGGACGAGCTGGCTCCAGGGGCCATTTTCGGCCAAAAAATTGGCCAGGCGAGAAGAACAATAGGCCGGAAGTTTTTGAGCGTCCATGACCTCGTAGCCGAAGAACATCAAACCCGTGTAATGGCCGATATGGGCATGGGTGAGGCAAACGGCCTGAGGAGGATTTTTTCTGCCGCGCATTTCAAGACCCAGCCGTTCCCAGGCCATGTCCGATTGGAGGCGGAGGTCAGGAGTGGCATCCAGCAAAAAAAATTTTTTTTCTCGAAGATCCAGTATAGCCAGCGAAGCAACAAGACGGGAGAATCCTTTATCCCGCCTTGCCCGCCTGCAGTTTCGGCAGTAGCAGCCGAACTGGGGCAGCCCTCCATCCTGAGCCGTGCCCAGAACTTTGACGATGACGCCTGAATTTTCTTCCTCTTTACCCTGTGGCCAAGGTTGAGGTTTTTTTGAAGCGGCAACAAGGCTTAAGCCCGCCACGCCTCCAAGGCACCTATCCAAAAAGTCTCTTCTTTTCATTTTTCCCCTCCTTGAAACCGCAGCCAAATTCTGTCTACAACCTTTAGGGAGATAAAAAAAACCGCTTTTGATGTTTATCGGCTGGTCAAACGATAGGAAAGAACTCTGGCTTATCTGACCTGAGCCCCGGTCTGAACATTCTTGTCGAAAAAGGGGATGATGGCTTTTCCTCCCACCTCTGCGGCCAGCAGCATGCCCTGGGATTCGATTCCGCGGATCACGGCCGGCTTGAGATTGACGATCACGACGAATTTTTTTCCCATAAGCTCCTCAGGAGAGTAAACGTCTGCCACACCGGCAACCATCGTCCGCTTTTCCGTTCCGATATCGACTTCGAGCTTGATCAGCTTTTCTGTGCCTTCGACTTTTTCTGCCTTAAGGGCTTCTCCGACGCGGAGGTCCATTTTTTTGAATTCGTCAAAAGTGATGTATTCCATTTTTTCCTCCTTCCCGGCCGGGACAGGCCTAGATTCCTCCTCCTTCAAGAAATCCTTGAGCGAGACTCTGGGGAAGAGAGGAGAAGGCTTCTTCATTTTTTGTCCCAGTTTGAAATTATCAAATTTCAATTCTGAAAACAACTCTTCGTCAACGCTTTTTTCTTCCCCGAGAAATTTCCAGATTTTTTCCGAGGATGCAGGCATGACGGGGAAGAGAAAATAACCAATGCCTCTCAGAGCAGCTGCAGCCTGGTAGAGAATCCTTCCCAGTCTATCTCTTTGAGTCTCATCCTTGGCCAGTTTCCATGGTTCATGAGCCGCCAGATATCTGTTGACCGAGGTGATGTAGACCCAGATTTCTTCAAGAGCTCTGTTCAGGGCATAGTCCTGGTAGAGCTTGAAAACTTTTTCCTTAAGCACCTCAAACTCTGTCCTCAATTTTTTATCCTCAGGCTCTTCTGTCCCCGGCTTTTCAATCTTTCCCTGAAAATAGCTCTGGATCATGGCCAGAGTGCGCTGGATGAGGTTGCCCAGGTCGTTGGCCAGGTCAGAGTTAATCCGGTGGACAAAGCCCTCATGGGAGAAGTTTCCGTCCAGGCCGATGGGAACTTCTCTGAGCAAAAAATAGCGCAGAGAGTCAGGCCCAAAATCCTTGAGGATGAGGTAAGGATCGAGGACATTTCCCTTGGATTTGGACATCTTTGTCTCGTCCCTCAGCCACCAGCCGTGACCAAAGACTGTTTTCGGCAAGGGGAATTCCGCAGCCATGAGAAAGGCAGGCCAGAAGATGGCGTGGAATCTGAGGATATCCTTTCCGATGAGATGGACATCAGCCGGCCAGAACTTATGGAAGAGGTCCATCTTCCAGTCGTAGCCGATGCCGGTGAGATAGTTATGGAGGGCGTCAAACCAGACATAGATGGTCTGCTCCGGGTCATCCGGAACGGGAATCCCCCAGCGGACCGTACTCCGGGTGATGCTCAGGTCCTTCAGTCCCTGCCGGACAAAGCTCACAACTTCATTCATCCGGCTCGGCGGCCGGACAAACTCCGGATTTTTGGCATAGAAATCGAGCAGGGGCTCCTCGTAGGCAGAAAGCCTGAAGAAATAGCATTCTTCAGAGACAATCGTGGCTTTGACGTTGCACTCCGGACAGATTTTGTATCCACCCTCTTCCAAAGGAACATCATCGGCCAGGAAATGTTCGTTCGAGACACAGTACCATCCTGAATATATTCCTTTGTAAATATCCCCCTGATCTTTCAATCTCTGGAAGATCATTTGAACGCTCTTTTCGTGATAGGGCTCAGTGGTGCGGATGAAGAAATCGTAGGAGATGTTGAGCGCTTTCCAGAGGTCTTTAAATCTTCCCACGACCCGGTTGGCCAGTTCGATCGGCTTCAGACCCTTTTCTGCCGCTGCCTTTTGCACCTTCTGCCCGTGCTCATCCGTTCCGGTAAGGAAGAAGACGTCATGTCCGAGAAGCTTGTTGAAGCGGCTGAGGGCATCAGCGATGATCGTGGTGTAGGCGTGTCCGATATGAGGGACGTCATTGACATAATAAATAGGCGTTGTGATGTAGAATGTTTTTTTAGACTTCTTTGGCACCGGACAGCCCTCCTCGGATCAAGGTTATGGCCTCTGCGCGTGTCTCGCCGTGCGTTCGGAATGAGCCTCTTACGGCTGAAGTGACCGTCAGAGATTTAGGCTTCTTGGCCCCCCTCATCGACATACACATGTGCTCGGCTTCGATGACCACCATCACACCCAGCGGGTTCAAGTGTTCCATGATCAAATCCGCGATTTGTTTCGTCAGCCGTTCCTGGACCTGCAGCCTGCGGGAGAAGATGTCAACTACCCTGGCAATTTTGCTCAGTCCGACGATCCTCCCTTTTTTGGGGATGTACGCCACATGGGCAACTCCGGCAAAAGGGAGGAGGTGATGCTCGCACATCGAATACAGGGGGATGTTCTTGATGAGGACCATCTCATCATGCTTTTCTTCATGGATTACCCGCAGATGCTTGGCAGGATTTTCCCGGATTCCACCCAGGATCTCGGAAAACATGCGGGCGACCCTTTGGGGTGTATCTTTGAGTCCTGAGCGTGTGGGATCTTCACCCACACCCTCTAGGATGAGCCTTACGCCCTTTTCGGTTTTTTCGAGGTCCATTTTTTTCTCCTTGTCAGGCATGGTCAGCCTCTAATCTTCCGAGCATGCATCTTTTTTCCGTTAGGGAAAGTCATGTTGCGAATTTAAGGATGCTTCCTTTCTCCGATCGCTCAACCATGCTCTTTGGCGAATTCTTTAAGAGCAAGCTGCATAACCTCTTTGAGGGGAAGGTCTGCCTTCTTCGCCAGCTTCAAGCAATCTGAAAATTCAGGCTGAACATGGACTGCTTTTCCCTCAAGGTTGGATATCTTGACCGCGATTTCTTCCCCCAGCACTCTGACCTTGCGGATTGTCCTTTCCAGCACGCGTCTCTCAACCGGAAAGTAGCGGACGCCTATCGAGCTTGTCTCTCTGAAAATGGCGCGAATCAGGCTATCCATTTTATCAATCTCGGCCAGCACGGTCAATTTTGTCGCCAGCCTGTTTTTTTTCATCAGGACAGGCGTCAGGAAGACATCCAGGGCTCCCATATCGAAAGCCGTTTCAAAGAAGGTGCCCAAGAGTTGAGGATTGGAGTCGTCTACGGTTGTCTCCAGACAGTAGATTTTTTTATCGGCCCGGAACTCCTCTGTTTTCCCGTAAAAAGCTCTCAGGATGTTGGGAAAATCATGAAAGTCACGAACTCCGGCGCCGCAGCCGATCTTTTCATAGCAGAGCTCTGGAAAGGGAAGGAATTTTTTGGCGAGCGTGGCGATGATGGCCGCACCGGTCGGAGTGACAAGCTCTTCCTTGACCCAGGCTGAGTAAACAGGGATTCCTTTGAGAAGCTCAGCCACGGCCGGAGGAGGGACAGGAAGAACTCCATGAGAGGCCTTAATCCATCCTTGACCGAGGTTAAGAGGCGAGGCATAGATGTCGCGGATGCCGAGCTGCTCGGCCAGAAAGCATGTACCGACAATATCCACAATGGCGTCATCCGCGCCGGCTTCATGGAGATGCGCTTCCTTGAGGCTGTGGCCATGGACTTTGGCTTCAGCCTGGAAAAGCTTTTTGAAGATGGCGAGCGCATTGTTTTTCACCGAGGAAGAAAAAGGGCTTTTCTCAATCAGCGCTTCAATATCCGACCACTTGCGGCTGCCTTTCTTTTTGGCCTTAACCCGGACATTGACCTTTAATCCCCTTAAGGAAGCTCTCTTTGTTTCCTCGATATGAATATCCACTTGGAGGTTCAGATCTTTCATCTTTTTCTTGAAGAGGGAAGGCGAGACGCCTAGATCCAGAAGTGCGCCGAGGATCATGTCTCCGCTCAATCCGGCTGAACCATCGAAGTAGACATATTTCATGGTCATTCATTCCTTTGGGGAGCCAATTTTTGCGGATAGTTCCTTATCGAACAAAGGCAAAATTTCTCCGGCTTTTCCCCTGAAGGAAAAGTCTGCGTAATAGGTGAGAGGAGTGGCATCGGGATTGATTTCTGCAATCTTGGCTCCAGCTTCGGCCGCGGCAAGGGGAAGAGAGGCCGCAGGCTGGACAACGGCTGAGGTTCCGATGACAAACATGACATCGCAGCTGGAGCTGAGGAGGAAAGCGCTGTTAAGCACATCTGAAGAAAGCGATTCTCCGAACCAGACCACATGAGGCCTGAGGAGTGAGCCGCAGGAAGGACAGACAGGAGGAATCTTTGACAACGGAATTTCGTAATTTTCTGTGATAATCCCTTCGGCCGTACACCTCATCTTCCAGATGTTGCCATGGAGCTCGGCAACGTTGGTCGAGCCAGCTCTCTGGTGGAGGCCGTCGATGTTCTGGGTG
Organism: uncultured Eubacteriales bacterium; assembly: GCA_964550165.1. Taxonomy (GTDB): domain Bacteria; phylum Acidobacteriota; class Aminicenantia; order Aminicenantales; family Aminicenantaceae; genus CAZJYC01. The sequence goes on along the minus strand of CAZJYC010000002.1, from coordinate 79,495 downwards.
ATCAGAGAGAATGACGGAAAAACTTTCTCCCAGCGGGCAAGGACTTTGTGACCTGCGTTAGGTTCTTTCTGAGCAATGATCCCCCTGCGCCAGTCATACCATTCCCAGACAAGCTTTGGATCACGGCCAAAGGCTTCTGGAGTTGCCAAATCCTCTGCTCGGTATTCTTGCCACAGTCCGCCTTCACCGCGGAAAGTCGGAATTCCGGATTCAGCCGAAATTCCAGCTCCGGTCAAGATAACGATACGGGGCGACTGCTGGAGAATTTTGAGAAGCGCCTCTTGTTCAAGAATCATCGTTTTTTCTTTCGCCCATAGGATAACCGTTTCTCTCTGAAAAATCAAAGGAATAACTCCGGCTAAGCGGTGAAAAAACCGTTTGAAGGCTCAGGCAGAGCGGCTCGAAGGCACGCCGCTTTTGTCCCAGCGAGCCAAAAGCGGCTCGGTTCAAGGCTTCGCTCTCCTCTCCCTTCGGTCGAGGAACCATGCCCGCTCAACCTTTCACACGGCCTTCTCGCCACTCTGCCTTCGCCAGGTGATGGAAAGCCTGCGTGTTTTTGAACCACTTAGCCAGAGCGTTACGCAGCCGCCGAGAAGAGCGAACGGAGAATGGCGTTAAAAATCCGATGAGGAGCGAGGCTTTTCTCAAAGCTTCCTCAAATCGCGGAATTGGAAATGATAGTATCCTCCCTTCAGTTGCTTGACATGTCAGGGCATTAATTATATATCAATAACCTTGTTTCAGGAGAAAAAATGATGACAAAGAGAAGCAGAAGAATTCCTCGAGCAGAAATTGGAATTTTGTGTGGAACGGGTCTGTATGAGATCGAAGGAATCGAGCAGATCGAAGAAGCTAAGCTCCAAACTCCTTTCGGGAAACCTTCTGATGCCTATGTCCTCGGCTCCTTGGAGGGGAAGAGGATTGCCTTTCTCAGCCGCCATGGCCGGGGCCATCGCCTCCTTCCCTCTGAAATCAACTACCGGGCCAACATCTACGGCTTTAAAAGGCTGGGTGTGGAGAGGCTCATTTCCGTAAACTCCGTGGGTTCGCTGAAAGAGGGGATAAAGCCGAAAGATATCATTTTCTCTGAACAATTTTTTGACCGGACGACAAGAGAATGCTCCTTTTTCGGTCAAGGCCTAGCGGCCCACATCAGCTTGGCCCAGCCTGTCTGCGCTAAACTTGCGGGAGTCCTTTTTGAGGAAGGCCAGAGACTTGGGTTGAGAGTCCACAAGGGAGGAACATACATCTGCATCGAGGGACCTTCTTTTTCGAGCAAGGCTGAATCCCTCATCTACCGCTCCTGGGGTTGCGATGTGATCGGCATGACCAGCGCCACCGAGGCCAAGCTCTGCCGGGAAGCGGAAATCTGCTACGTGACCATGAATCTCGTCTCGGATTATGATGCCTGGCACGAGCTGGAAGAGCCAGTTTCGGTCGAGATGATCCTTGAAAATGTGCGCCTTAACATCGATAATGCCAAGGCTTTGATCAAAAAAGCCGTTGCAGCGTTCCCTGCGGTGAGAAGCTGCGATTGCGGACAAGCCCTCAAAAATTGTATCGTCACCCAGTCGAAATTGATTTCTCCTGAGATCAAGCGGAAACTCCGGCTCATCATCGGAAAATATATTCGATAAGAAACTCAATGAGCAATCCATGAGTCTGGTCATCGTTGGTTCTGTCGCTTTTGATACAGTCGCCACGCCGCACGGCCGCAGGGAGAAGATTGTCGGGGGCTCAGGGACGTATTGTTCCCTGGCCGCCAGTTTTTTTACCAAGCCGAAGATGGTGGCTGCTGTCGGCGAAGATTTTCCCCAAGAGGCGATTGAATTTTTCAAAAGCCGCGGAATCGATATCCGCGGCCTTGAGATTCGGCCAGGAAAGACTTTCCACTGGGAAGCTGTTTATGGCGAGGATCCCAATCAGAGGAGAACGATCAGGACCGAGTTGAATGTCTTCCGAGACTTCAGGCCCCAGCTTCCTCCGGATTACAGGCAGGCGGACATTGTTTTCCTGGCTAATATCAACCCTGACCTCCAGGACAGCATTCTCTCTCAGATTCAAGCGCCAAAACTGGTGGCCATGGATACGATCAACCTCTGGATCGAGAGCAAGCACGATGAGCTTTTAAAGACCTTGGAGAAAGTCGACATCTATTTTGCCAATGATGAGGAAGTAAAGCTTCTGGCTGAGGAGAAAAACCTGATCAAAGCCGGAAAAAAGATACTGGAGCGAGGCCCCTCGCTTGTTGTCGTTAAAAAGGGAGAACATGGCGCGCTAGTCCTGGGAGAAGAATTAGTCTTTGGCGTCCTGGCCCATCCCTGCGAAGACGTGGTTGATCCGACAGGAGCAGGCGACAGTTTTGCCGGAGCTTTTCTGGGCTACTTGGATAAAGTCAATGCTTATGAGAACGAGGAAAAAATCCGAAAGGCTTCTGTTTACGGAAGCGTCCTGGCTTCTTTCGTCATCGAGGATTTTGGCATTGACCGCTTGAGGTCTTTGACCCTTTCTGAGATTGAAAAACGCTTTATCCAGTTTAAGAAGCTTGTCTCCTTTTAAGCTTTTTCCAGGCCAGGACTGTCGTGCCCTTAGCGCCGTTCAGAAGGAAAAAATCGCTGAGAAGAAAATGCTTGTCGAAACCATAGCGTGTTTGGTAAAAAAGAAGTCTCATTATAATCACTTTGTGCTAAACGCATAGATTTGCGCAGTTCATCATTTAAGGCGCAGATATTTTGACTGAATAAGGAAGGAGAATGAGATGAAGACAATAGCCATTTTGAAATTTGATGAAATGCCAATCCAGTGGTATAACATCTTGCCTGATCTGCCCGAGCCTTTGCCGCCGCCTTTGGACCCTAAAGAAGGACCCTCACGCATAAAAAATTTGCCGAACCTTATGATCGGCGAATGCCTGAATCAGGAATTCTCAACAAAAAATTGGATTGACATTCCTGGGGGAATTTTAGATTTATACGCAAAGGCTGGCCGGCCAAGGGCCTTCTTCCGGGCTACTAACCTTGAGAAGAGGCTTGATAGCCCAGCCAGGCTCTATTACAAAGGGGAATTTTTCAGTCCGACTGGCAGCCACAAAGTCAACACCGCACTTGCCCAATGTTGGTACGCAAAGCAACAGGGATTTGAGAGGGTGACAACCGAAACCGGCGCAGGGCAGTGGGGGACAGCTCTCTCTTATGCCGCGGCAGTCACTGGCTTAAAGTGCACAGTCTTCTGGGTGCGCAGTGTCTACAATTGGAAGAAAGAAAGATTGAGTTTCATGAAACTCTTGGGGGCAGAAGTTTATGCCTCGCCGAGTCCCAACACCGAATTCGGCAAGAAACTCTATGAGCAAAATCCTGAGCATGTCGGCTCTCTGGGTATCGCCATCTCTGAAGGACTGGAGGATTCCCAAAAAGATCCCAAGGCGACATATTGTCTTGGCTCAGTCTTGAATCATGTCCTGTTGCATCAAACAATCATCGGCTTGGAGACTCAAAAGCAGTTTGAAATCTTCGAAGATTATCCCGATATCGTTATCTCCTGTCTTGGCGGGGGGTCTAACTTTGGCGGATTTGCTCTTCCGTTTGTCGGAGATGTCTTGAAAAAAGGGAAAAAAATAAAGTTTATTGCGGCCCAGAATCAGGTTGCGCCAAACCTGCAGGGCAAATATGAATACGATTTCGCTGACTATGCCGAGATCACACCGTTGTTGAAGATGTATACCTTGGGACATAAGATTGATATGGAACCCATTAAAGGAGATGGTCTAAGATACCACGGCTGTTCGCCGATCATCAGCCTTCTCCGGCACAAAGGGTATATTGACACTATTGCTTATCCGAGTGATGAGAAGTATGTCTTCGAGAGAGCAAAAATGTTTATGGAAACTGAAGGCTGGCTCCCCGCACCGGAGTCAGCTTATTCAATATGCAGTGCTATAGATGAAGCCATAAAATGCCGCGAGTCGGGTGAGAAAAAAGTCATCGCCTTCAACGTCAGCGGGCATGGATTTTTGGACATCCCGGGTTATCGCGATGTGTTGGGTTGGGAGTAGAGGAAATCGACTTTTTTCGCTTTTATTATATTAAAGGTTGTTCATCTCTTGTCTGATTTTGAACAACGTCATCTCAATGATTTGAAGGACAGAAAGGTAGAGATAAGCTGAATATTTAGGATCTATTGAAAGCGGCCATTTGAATAACTTACAGAGAGGAGATTGGAATTTCTTAAAGGATGAGCATGCAGTCGCCATAGCTGTATAATCTGTATTCCTTCCGGATGGCTTCCTGGTAGGCTTTTTTGATAAAGTCGATGTCGGCAAAGGCTGCAACGAGCATTAACAGTGTGGATTTGGGCAGATGGAAATTGGTCAGGAGTCTGTCCACAACTTTAAACTTATAGCCAGGATAGATGAATAAATGCGTTGAGCTCTTTCCTGGCTGAATTTTCCGGTCTCTCGCCGCACTCTCTAGAGCCCGGACAGAAGTCGTTCCGACCGCAACTACATGCCTTGTTTCTTTTTTCGCCTCTGTTATTTTTTGTGCTGCTTCGGGGCTTATAGAATATGTTTCTTCGAGCATGCTGTGCTTTTCGACGCGTTCGGCTCTCACTGGCTGGAACGTAGCCTGTCCCACATTGAGCGAGATGTAGACAACTTGAACACCCCTGGCTTTGATTCTCTCCAGAATCTGAGGCGTGAAATGAAGGCCGGCTGTAGGAGCTGCGATTGAGCCTTCTTTCCGGGCAAACACGGTCTGGTATCTTTCCAAATCTTCTGCCTTCATTGAATTGTCTTTTTTCTTTCTTTTGATGTAAGGGGGAAGGGGGGCAAAGCCTGCTTTCTTAAGCCAGGAAAGGATATCAACAGAAAGCAGTTGGAGTATTCTTTTTCCTTCTGACTCGATGTTTACCACCTTTCCTTCAACTCCAGGAGCGAAAAAGACCGTATCCTGAAGTTTCACCCGGCGTGAGGGCCGGCAGAGCACTTCCCAAAGGCCTTGCTCGCCTTCCTTGAGAAAGAGGAATTCGACTTCTCTCCCGCCGCTCATTCCCCAAACTCTTGCCGGAATGACTTTGGCGTTGTTGAAGACAACCACGTCGCCTTCATGGAGAAAATTTGGAAATTCCTTGAACCGAGAATGGATGATTTTCTTGTTTTCCCGGACAAGGACCATCATCCTGGACTCATCTCTTTGAGGGAGAGGCTTCTGAGCGATGAGCTTATTGGGAAGTTGATAATCGAAGTCAGAAGTCTGCATGACAGTCAGTTATCCGGAATGACGGGCTGATAGGAACCAGGGAATTTTATCCTTTGTTTTTGAATAGGTTTCCTTGGGGAGCGGGAACTTCTAAGCCCAGATGGTCATAAGCCTTGGCCGTGACTTTGCGGCCGCGGATTGTCCTTTCCAAAAACCCGATGCGCATCAGGAACGGCTCGTAGATTGATTCTATCGTGTCCTTCTCTTCGTCGATGGCTGCGGCGATGGTGTTGATTCCCACTGGCCCGCCGTTGAAGTTTTCGATGATGGTCAAGAGAATTTTTCTGTCGACTTCATCCAGGCCCACCGAATCAACCTCCATCATGTTCAAGGCTTTTTCTGCCTGCTTGGCTGTGATCTCTCCCTCGCCCTTGACATCAGCGTAGTCCCTCACCCGCCGCAGCAGCCTGTTGGCCACCCGAGGTGTGCCTCGAGAGCGAAGCGCGATCTGGCCGGCTCCTTGCTCATCTACGGCCACATCCAGGATGGAGGCAGACCTTCTGATGATTTTTTCCAGGTCGTCTTTGTTGTAGTAATCGAGGCGGTGGATGATGCCGAACCTGCCGCGTAAAGGAGGAGTGATGCGCCCGGCTCGGGTTGTAGCTCCGATCAAGGTGAATTTTTTGAGCTGCAGCTTGTGGCTTCGAGCGCTTGGGCCCTGACCGATGACGATATCCAGCCTGAAATCCTCCATGGCAGAATAGAGAATTTCCTCCACAGAAGGATGGAGACGGTGGATCTCATCGATGAAAAGAATTTCTTTTGTTTGCAGATTAGAAAGGATGGCGGAAAGATCACCTGCCCTTTCAATCACCGGCCCTGAAGTTGGCTTGATTCCCACTCCCATTTCCTTGGCAATGAGGTAGGCAAGACTTGTTTTTCCCAAACCTGGGGGGCCGTGAAGGAGAACATGGTCTAGGGCTTCCTCTCTCTTTTTGGCAGCCTCGATGAAGATCTTTAGGTTCGACTTGACGGTTTCCTGGCCGACAAACTCATCAAAATTTCTTGGCCGCAGGCTGTCCTCGAAGAGAAGGTCTTCCTTTGTCCTGACTGGAGTGAGCGTCGCGTCCATCGTCTTTCTCATACCTTGGCCAACCTCTTGAGGCAATCTCGGAGAAGATTTTCAAAGCCGACATCCGCGGACAAAGCTTTTAAGCTCTCCTCGACAATTCTTTCGATCTCTTTTCTCTTAAAGCCAAGGTTCATCAAGGCCGATATCAAGTCTTCTTTTTCCTGGAAGCCTTTGACTGCCAGCACTTTTTCTTTCTTTTCGAGCTTTTCCTGGAGCTCCAGGGCAATACGCAAAGCTGTTTTTTTCCCAACGCCGGGGATAAGAGTCAGCCGGGTCACGTCGCTTTTCCGGATGGCTTCCTCAAGATCAGAGGCTTCTATTCCAGAGAGGATGTTCAAAGCGATCCTCGGTCCTATGCCTGAAATGCTGATCAATTTCAAAAAAATGTCTTTTTCTTCCTCAGTGGAAAAAGCACAGAGAGAGAGGGCATTGTCCGTAAGGTAGGTGTAGACATGGAGTCCTACGGATTCGTTGAGCTCTCCCAGTTTTAAATATGTCGAAAGCGGAATCATGGCGCAGTACCCGACACCGCCGACATCGACAATAACTTGACTTGGAGTTTTTCGAACCAGAGTCCCCTTCAGATAAGCAATCATGACTGCTCTTTCCTTCCCTTTTCAGATTCCATGATTCTCTGATGGAAAATTCTCGAATTCAGATGGCAGTAGGCGGTGGCCAGGGCGTCTGAAGCATCTGTGGCCAAATATTCGTCTTTGAAATTGAGCAGCGTTTTGACCATGGCCCTCACCTGGTTTTTATCGGCCTGCCCGTAGCCTGTAACGGCTTTTTTAATCTCCAGAGGCGAATACTCGAAGAGAGGGCAATTGCCGGCAGCCACAGCCACCAGCGTCGCTCCCCTTACCTGGCCAAGGGCAATGGCTGTCCTGATGTTCTGGGCGTAAAAAGGATTTTCGATGGCCACTTCATCAGGCTTGTATGTCTCGATCAGGCTTTCCAGGCGTGTTCTAATCTCGTTGATTTTATGATGAAAAAGCTTACGGCGGGAAGGCTTGATCACGCCACAGCTCAAGACTGTGTAAATGTTATCCGTGTATTCGATGATGCCGAATCCTGTCGATTGGATGCTGGGATCGATTCCAAGAACCCTCATCAAATATGTTTTTCAGGCAGCAGTGGAATATCTGGCAATTTCCTCTTCGTCGATGTCAAAATTCGCCCAGACGTGCTGGACATCATCATGGTCCTCCAGCTCTTCCATCAACCGCAAAAGCTGCTGGGCCTGTTTTCCCTCCAGCTTGACATTATTTTTGGGAACATAAGCCACGTTTGTGGCTGCCAATTCAATATTATTTTTCTTCAAGGACTCGACCACGGTTTCATATTTGTCGGGCGGAGTAAAGATTTCATAGTTGCTTCCATCCTCCCCTAAATCTTCTGCTCCAGCCTCAAGAGCGATTTCGAGAAGTTTGTCTTCTGAGGCTCTTGCCTTATCCACAACGATGTAACCTTTTCGCTCGAACATCCAGGCGACACATCCGGACTCGCCGATACGGCCGTTATTCTTGGTGAAGATATGCCTTAGCTCAGAAACAGTGCGATTTTTGTTATCTGAGAGAGCTTCGACGTAGATCGCCACGCCACCAGGGCCGTACCCCTCGTAAGTGATCTCTTCGTAGCTTGTCCCTTCCAGCTGTCCGGTGCCCTTCATGATCGCTCTTTTGATGTTATCCGAAGGCATGTTGACGGTTTTGGCTTCAGCGATCGCCTTCCTCAACCGCGGATTGGCTTCGGGATCGCCACCGCCAGTCCGCGCAGCGACGGATAATTCGCGGATGATTTTGGTGAAAAGCTTGCCCCTTTTTGCATCCTGGGCAGCCTTTTTATGTTTTATGGAATGCCATTTAGAATGCCCCGACATGGTTTTCTCCTTCTGGATTGAATCGTAGGAATTCTAGCACAAATGGTAGAGGCGTGCAATACAGGCCCTGGGTCGTAAGCATCATTTTTTCCTCAATTTTCAAAAATCAAGATTCGCTATTGACATACCATAGGAGGGTATGCTATATTGCAAAAATAGGCAATGAAGAAAGTGCCTTCTGAAAGGAGATGAAGACAATGATGTGGGGAAATTATGGTTTCATGGGAATTTTTATGTGGCTTTTTTGGATCTTGGTCATTGTTGGCCTTGTTTTTCTGGTCAAATGGCTTGTCCAGCAAGGAAGAAAGAGTGAATCGAGCGCCTTAGAGATATTGAAGAAAAGATATGCAAGGGGAGAAATCAACAAAGAAGAATTCGAGCAGAAAAAGAAAGGCCTACAATCTTGAGCGTTTAAAAATCTTAGGAGGTATCGATGGAGGAACAAAAAACGACCCATTTAGAGGAAATTGTCCGCTTGAAAAGGATTGAAGGACAGATCAGGGGCGTTCAGAAGATGATCGAGGAGAAAAGATACTGCATCGATATTCTGACCCAGCTTTCTTCTGTGGTGGGTGCGGTCATGCGCGTCGGGCAGAATATCCTGAAAAGACACCTCAGAGGATGTGTGCGTGAATCCTTCAGCACAGGAAGCAGGGAAGACAAAGAAACCAAGATCGATGAGGTGATCGAAGTCCTGGAGAAATTCAGAAAATACTAAGGAGAACAAAATGTCCTATTATTTCAGCAAAGCGATAAGAGGCTCTTTTGATGAAGGCTGTGGAGAATCCGGAATTGCTCAAGATTGCCAGCCAAGTCCAAGAAAAACTCAAGCCATGGTTTCGAGAATGGAGTGCACCGTCGAGCAGGTCCGAAATGGCTGAGGATTTAGTTTGTGGGATGACATTCAACGAGAAGGAGGCTGCCGGCTCTTCTGTATACAAGGGCAAGACTTATTATTTCTGCTCCAAAATATGCAAACAGAAATTCGACGAGAACCCTGAGAGGTACATAAAGTCAGAAGAAAAGGAACACGAAGGAGAAGAGGAGACCGAAATAGAAAAATCCGGGGAGGAGAAGGGGCTGCCAACTCAAAACGCGCGAAAATCTGAAAGAATTGACCTGCCGATAGTCGGCATGAGTTGCGCCAGTTGCGCAAGCACCATCCAGAGAAGCTTGACTGGCTTAAAAGGAGTTGAGAAGGCCAACGTTAACTTTGCCACGTCCAAAGCGACCGTCCTTTACCAACCCCAGCTCATCAAGCCCCATGACTTCATCTTCTCCATCAGGAGAAGCGGCTATGATGTGGGAACATCATCGGTCGAAATCCCCGTTCGAGGGATGCAGTGCGCTTCCTGCGTTCAGAATATCGAGAAGGCCCTTTTACGGACGAGGGGTGTGACCAAGGCTGCAGTGAATTTAGCCACAGAGAAAGCCAATGTCGAATACATCCCTTCAGAAATAGGCCTGTCAGAGATCAAAAAGGTCATCGAACAGTCAGGTTACAAGGTTTTAGAGATCCCTCCAGAACAGGAATGGGCCGACATGGAAAGGATTGTCCGCGAGAAAGAATACTGCAAGCTCAAAGTCAAGTTCTTTGCAGGGCTGGCTCTAGGCTTTCTCATCTTCCTGGGCAGTTCTCCGCAATGGTTCCCCTGGATTCCTGACTTTTTGAACAATTTCTACGTCCTCTGGGCCCTGGCCACGCCCGTGCAGTTCTGGATGGGCTGGCAGTTTTACAAAGGAGCGTGGGGGGCGTTCCGGCACAGGAATGCCGACATGAACACCCTGATCGCTGTCGGCACTTCGGCAGCCTACATTTACAGCGCGGCTGCCACGCTTTCCCCCTCTTTTTTCATTCGGGGCGGGATAAAGCCCGAAGTCTACTTCGACACATCGGCGATAATCATCGTCCTCATCCTTCTCGGCAGGCTCCTGGAGACAAGGGCCAAAGGACAGACATCCGAAGCCATAAAGAAATTGGCAGGCCTGCAGCCGAAGACAGCCCGGGTCATTAGAGATGCGGAGGAAGTCGACATTCCGGTGGAAGAGGTTCTGGTTGGGGACATTGTCGTTGTCAGGCCCGGCGAGAAGATTCCTGTGGACGGGATTGTCACCTCTGGAAAATCTGCCGTGGATGAATCGATGATCACCGGAGAGAGCCTGCCGGCCAAGAAAGAACCGGGCGATGAGGTTATCGGCGCCAGCATCAACAAAACCGGAAGCTTCGAGTTCAAAGCGACGAAGGTTGGAAAGAATACAGCCCTGGCCCAGATCATAAAGCTCGTCCAGGACGCTCAAGGATCCAAAGCGCCAATCCAGAGGCTGGCGGATGTTATTGCCGGCTATTTTGTGCCGATCGTGATTTCGGTCGCCATCGCCACCTTTGTCGTCTGGTTCAATTTTGGCCCTGACCCTGCTCTGACGTTTGCCCTCTTGAATTTTGTGGCGGTGATGATCATTGCCTGCCCCTGCGCTCTGGGGCTGGCCACACCCACGGCGGTCATGGTCGGGACAGGCAAAGGTGCGGAGAACGGTGTTTTGATCAAAGGCGGAGAGAGCCTGGAAACAGCCCACAAGCTGGACATCCTCGTCCTCGACAAGACAGGGACCCTGACCAAAGGAGAGCCGGAAGTAACAGATCTTGTCACGCTGAACGCTTTGACCCAGGATGAAATTTTAACATATGCGGCCAGCGCTGAGAAAGCTTCGGAGCATCCTCTTGGAGAAGCCATTGTCAGGAAAGCGGCTGAACGTGGAATCGAGCTGCAGGCGCCAAAAAACTTTAAAGCGATAGAAGGCCAGGGAATCGAGGCGGAAGTGGAAGGAAAAACAATTCTTCTGGGCAATGCCAGGTTAATGCAGGAGCGCAAAGTTGAAGTCAAAGCTCTGGAAGCCCGCGCTCAGGAATTCGCCGCAGAAGGAAAGACGGCGGTTTATGTCGCTCTCGGAGAGAAGGCGGCAGGACTCATCGGCGTGGCCGATACGCTCAAGGACAATTCCGCCAAGGCTGTGCAGAGATTCAAAAAAATGGGTCTGGAAGTGGTGATGCTCACCGGGGATAACCGTCGCACTGCCGAAGCCATAGCCAGAAAAGCCGGGATTGACAGAGTCCTTTCCGAAGTCCTTCCTGAGGATAAGGTCCTTGAGATCAAGAGGTTTCAATCCGAAGGGAAGAGAGTGGGGATGGTGGGTGACGGAATCAACGATGCCCCGGCCCTGGCCCAGGCTGATATCGGAATCGCAATCGGCTCGGGCACGGACATTGCCATGGAAGCTTCGGACATCACTTTAATCAAGGATGACCTTCTCGCTGTTGTCTCGGCTATCGAGCTGAGCAAAAAAACAATCCGGGTCATCAAGCAGAACCTTTTCTGGGCTTTTTTCTACAACACGGCCGGAATCCCCATCGCTGCCGGTGTCCTCTATCCTTTTTTCGGGATTCTGCTCAACCCGATTTTTGCCTCAGCGGCCATGGCCTTCAGCTCTGTTTCCGTCGTATCCAATTCATTGAGGCTGAGAAGGATCAAGCTCGAGTCTTAAGAAGAATGCATTTTTTTATGGAGGAAAGTCATATTAGGAATCAGCCCCGGTTCCTCGCAAAGAGAAAAAGGAGAAGAAGGGGACAGTCCCCTTTTTCTGCACGGTTTTTTCAGCACCCAGACTGATTCCTGTCGATTAAGGAATTATAGATGCTTCCTCGCAAAAGGAGGATTGTGATGCTGGAAAAAATTATCATCACAGTTGTCGGAGTTGCTCTCATCGTCCTGGTCAACTGGTATTTTCTATTTTCAAGAAGACAGAAGACCGCGGCTGCGATGAGAGGCAGCGAGCTCCAGGAAGTCAGGATCGAGGTCAAAGGCGGATACACGCCCGATGTTATCGTCGTCAAGAAAGGAATACCGGTGCGGCTGAATTTCTACCGTGATGAGACAGCGGACTGCTCTGATACCATTGTTTTCGGAGACTTTAACATCAGAAAGCCGCTCCCGGCCTTCAAGACAACTGCTGTAGAATTTACGCCTGAGAGAGAGGGAGAGTATGAGTTTACCTGCGGAATGGGAATGATGAGGGGGAAGATGATTGTCCGATAGAAGCTTGAGCCAGAGAAGGAAGAAATTACCAGATGGAGCGAACGAAGAGGGACATTGTTATTAGTTCATGAGACAAAACTCAGGTAAACATGTGAGAAGGGAATAAATTTTTTTATAATTTATTCCTATAATTTCAATAGATTCTATAGCTATTATAAAGATAGAAAAAAGAATGAAGATGGCGATCATCAAAGATGGAAATGACAAGGATGTCGTGGGATGAATCAACAGACATCATGGATGAAAGGCATTGTCTCTTGCCGGAAGACTTAAGGAGGACAACATGAAAAAAGCTTTTGTTCTGGCTTTTCTCTTGAATCTATTCCTGAATGCGCGAAGCCTTGGAGAAACTCTCGAATTGAAGAACCTGATCGGTTCAGGCTTGGAGAGAAATCCCAAAATTAAGGCTCTTCAGGATACAGTTCAGGCGCTCAAGTCCAGGATACCGCCTGAAGGAGCATTGCCTGATTCTGTGGTTGGGTTCAGCCTGAAGAACATCGGACTGGACCGATTTTCCGTCGGAGAAGAGATGATGAGCGGAGTCGGGTTTTCTATTTCCCAAGTCATTCCTTTCCCGGGAAAGCTCGCTCTGAAATCGAAGATTGCCTCTTATAGGGCTTTGCAGGCTGAAGAGGTTCTCCAGGCTGCGAAGTTTTCTCTTGTGCGCGAGATAAAAGAACTCTATTCAAGGCTTTTTTATATTCAAAAAATGCAAGAGCTTCTGCTTGAGAAGAAAAGAATTTTAGAAAAAGCGCTGAACATTGCTGAAGTCAAGTATTCTGTCGGAAAAGGCGTTCAGTCGGATGTATTCAAGGCCCAGGTTGAAATTTCCGGCATCGATGAGATGCTCATCACGACAGAACAGACAGCGAAAGCGACTCAAGCGAACATCAACAGCCTGCTCGACTTTTCGCCTGAAAATCCTCTCGGGAATCCTGAAGAGCTTCCCTTCTACGAGCTTAAGGCAGAGTTGAGCGAACTTCATGAAGAAGCGATAACAAATTCTCCCTATTTGAGAGAGGCCGGGCTGATGATTGATGAGAGCTTGACCGAAGTCAAGATGGCCAAAAAAGAATTCTATCCGAATTTTATGGTTCAGGTCGGAAAGGATTTTAAAGGCCCCTTGAAAGACATGTATGAGGTCATGGTCGGGATAGAAATTCCGCTCTTCTCCAGCCGGAAACAATCGAAGCTCCTGGAGGAATCCCGCGCCAAGCTCAGCAGCTCAAAAAATCATTATGCCTCGATGAGGAATGAGATAACTTACATGGTGAGTGATAGCTTTCTCATGGCCAAGACAGCGGAAAATCTTATCAGGCTCTACAAAGAGAGAACCATCCCTCAGGCAACTCTGGCGCTGGAATCTTCGCTCTCGAACTATGAGGTGGATCGAGTCGATTTTTTATCGCTTCTTTCCGATATCAACAGCCTTTTTTCCTACCGAATGGAGTATTTCAAGAACCTGAGTCATCTTTGGGTCGCGACGGCAAAAATAGAAGAGATGATCTCTTTGGAATTTATTAAATAAAAGGAGTGAGCCATGTTGAAAAGGTCAAAAAAAATCGGATTCAGCATCATCCTGCTTTGCCTGCTTATCGTTTTCTTCATCTTTTTGTATTCCTGTAAGAGAAGTCCTCAGCCGGTCAAGCCTTCCTCAGAAGAGATTTATGGGGCTCATGCGGAGCATGTTCAAGAGCCTGAAAGAAAGCAGCTCGAGAAAAAAACTCTTTACCGCTGTCCAAGGCACCCCAACTACGTCTCCGATAAGCCTGGCGATTGCCCCATCTGCGGGATGACGCTGGTCCCCGTGGAAGAAGAACAGAAAATGGAAGAGATGGAGATGCCGCAAGGGACAGTCCAGATCTCACCCGAGAAGCAGCAGCTGATTGGAGTGACATTCGCCAAGGCGGAGTTCAGGACTATCATCAAGACAGTCAGAACAGTTGCCAGGCTCACCTATGATGAAACAAGATTGAAGGATATCAACACCAAATTTCCTGGCTGGATTGAGAACCTCTACGCGGATTTCAGAGGACAGTTGGTCAATAAAGGACAGCCTCTTTTTTCCATCTACAGCCCGGAGCTTGTCGCCGCCCAGGAAGAGTATCTCCTGGCTTTGAAAGCCGTGAGCTATTTTGGGAGCAGAGCTGACTCTGAAGAGGCAAAAAGCTCTGCTTCTCTTTTAAATGCTGCAAGAAGACGTTTGGTGAACTGGGATATAACCGAAGAACAGATTCAACGTCTCAAAAAATCCGGCACTCCTTTGAAAGGTATGGCTTTCCATGCTCCCTTTAGCGGATTTGTCATCGAGAAAAACATACTTCAGGGAAAATTTGTCAACCCAGGCGAAAAGCTTTACACACTGGCCGATATTTCCCGCATCTGGGCCCTGGCCGACATCTATGAGTACGAATTGCCTTTCATATCTACAGGACAGAAAGTTCAACTTGAGCTCCCTTATCTGCCCGAAGAGAATTTCGAAGGGCGAATCGCTTATGTCTATCCTTACCTTGAGAATGCGACGAGGACGGTTAAGGTCAGAATCGAGCTTCCCAATAAAAATTTCAAGCTGAAGCCAGAGATGTACGGTGCAGCTCTCATTCATCGGAATTTGGGTGAAAAGCTTACGGTTCCCAGGAGTGCTGTGCTCGATTCGGGGACAAGGACAATCGTCTTCATCGACCGGGGCGAAGGCTATTTCGAGCCCAGAGAAGTCAGGTTGGGCGTGAAGACCGATGACTATTTCGAAGTCCTGGAAGGCATTCACGCCGGGGAAAGAGTCGTGACTTCAGCCAATTTCCTCATCGATTCAGAGAGCAAACTCAAGTCGGCCATAAGAAAGCCTCACGAACATGAACATTAAATGAGAGGTCAAAGATGATAGAAAAAATTATCGAGTGGTCCGCAAGAAACAGATTGTTAATATTTATTGGAGTTGTTTTCACCATTCTTTATTCCCTTTGGTGCCTCAGAAACATCCCTCTTGACGCTATTCCTGATCTGTCCGATACGCAGGTCATCGTCTTCTCAAGATGGGACAGGCCTCCCGATATCATCGAAGAACAGGTCACTTATCCCATAGTCACCTCTCTCCTTGGCGCACCCAAAGTCAAGGATATCAGAGGCTTCTCAGATTACGGCTTCTCGTATGTCTACATCATTTTTGACGATGGGACGGATGTTTACTGGGCCAGAACCAGGGTTCTCGAGTATCTGAGCAAGGTCACACCCCTCCTCCCGCAGGATGTTAAAGTCGAGATCGGTCCCGACGCTACCGGAATCGGATGGGTCTTCCAATACGCTCTGGTCGATAAATCAGGAAAACATACCATTGAAGAGTTGCGATCCTTCCAGGACTGGCATCTGCGCTACGCCCTTCAATCGGTCAAAGGAGTTGCCGAGGTGGCCTCGATCGGCGGGTTTGAAAAGCAGTACCAGGTTGTGGTTAATCCTGAATCTCTCCTGGCCTATGACATCCCCCTCCATGATGTTGTCATGGCTGTAAGGAGAGCAAACAATGATATCGGGGCAAGGCTGATTGAGATTTCCGGAACTGAATACATGGTCACCGCCAGAGGATACATCCAGTCAATCAAAGATATCGAAGAAACAGTCATCAAAAGTGATCCTAAAGGAACTCCGGTGCGGGTAAAGGACGTGGCCAACGTCGTCCTCGGCCCTGATATCCGAAGAGGTGTTGCGGATTTAGACGGCAAAGGCGAAGCAGTCGGCGGAATCATTGTCATGAGGTATGGTGAGAATGCTTTGAATGTCATCAAAAGAGTCAAGCAGAAACTGAAAGAGGTTCAGCTTCCTGAAGGCGTTGAGGTCATCACCACCTATGACAGATCAGACCTCATCGACCGCTCTATTGATACTTTAAAGACAAAACTTTTTGAGGAGATCCTGGTCGTCTGTTTGATCATAGTCATTTTTCTCTGGCACATCAGGTCGGCCCTCGTTCCGATTGTGACCCTGCCCTTGGCCGTCCTCCTCTCGTTCATTCCCATGTATTATCTGAAGCTGACCTCAAACATCATGTCTCTGGGAGGAATCGCCATTGCCATCGGAGCCATGGTCGATGCCTCGATTGTGCTCGTCGAGAATGCCCATAAGAGGCTTGAGCAGCACAATGAATCTTCAGGGGCATCAAGGCTTGATGTGTTGATCTCTTCGGCCAAAGAGGTGGGGAGGCCGATATTCTTCAGCCTTCTTGTCATCGCCATTTCCTTCATGCCCATCTTTACTCTCGAAGCTTTTGAAGGGAGGCTCTTCAAACCCCTGGCTTTCACCAAAAATTTCGCCATGGCATTTGCCGCAATCGTGGCCATAACAGTCGCTCCGGCTTTGATGGGGCTTTTCGTAAGGGGAAAGATCCGTCCTGAGGAGAAGCACCCGGTGAGCAGGACACTTTTCAGAATTTATGAGCCCGCGATAAATTTCGTTTTGAAGAGGCCTGTGGCAGTCATTGTCATTGCCGTTCTTATTGTACTCTCCGCTGTCCCAGTTTATTTCAAGCTCGGTTCGGAGTTCATGCCTCCTCTGAACGAGGGATCGATCCTTTACATGCCCACAACCCTTCCCGGGATTTCGGTCACAGAAGCAACTCGCCTTCTTCAGGTTCAGGACAAACTCCTGAAGTCATTCCCGGAAGTGGAGAGAGTTTTTGGCAAAGCGGGAAGAGCTGTGACTTCCACTGACCCTGCTCCGTTTTCGATGATGGAAACCACAGTCATTCTCAAGCCTCAGAAAGAGTGGAGGAAAAAGCAGAGATGGTATTCGAAGTCCGTTCCCCCATTTCTTCAGGCGCCATTCAGAGTCATCTGGCCGGACAGGATTTCCTGGGAGGAGTTAATCTATGGAGAGAACGGGCTCGATAAGGCACTCCGGTTGCCCGGAGTTGTCAATGCCTGGACGATGCCCATCAAAGGTCGAATCGACATGTTGACCACTGGAGTCAGGACTCCTGTTGGCGTAAAAATTTACGGCGATGATCTCGAAAAAATCGAAGAAATCGGTGTTGAGATCGAACAGCTCGTTCAGGTAGTGAAAGGGACGAAGAGTGTTATTTCAGAAAGGACTTCTGGGGGATATTTTGTTGATTTCAAGCTGAAGCGCGAGGAAATCACTCGCTACGGCCTGTCGGTTGAAGATGTGGAAATGACTATTATGGCTGCCGCCGGAGGAGAGACGATCACTCAGACTGTGGAGGGCCGGGAAAGATACTCGGTCAATGTCAGGTATCCCCGGGAGATGAGGGACGACCCTGAGAAACTGGCAAAGATCTATGTTCCCACTCCATCAGGCAGCCAGATTCCTCTTGCCCAGCTGGCTGAGATTGAGATAAGGCTTGGGCCGGCAATGATCAGGGATGAGAACGCCCGGCTCGCAGGATATGTTTATATCGACATGGCAGGCAGGGATATCGGCGGGTATGTCAAGGAAATCAAACAAATTTTGAAAGAGAATTTAAGCCTTCCAGAAGGATATTCCCTTGTATTTTCTGGACAGTATGAATACATGGTCAGAGTCAAGCAAAGACTGATGGTGGTCGTGCCCCTGACTCTTTTCATCATCATCTTGCTTCTTTATGTGAACACGGGCTCGTTCACGAAAACTTTTATAGTCTTGCTTGCTGTTCCTTTCTCTCTTGTTGGTGCAGTCTGGCTGCTGTACCTGCTTGGCTACAATTTAAGCATCGGCGTCTGGGCTGGAATTATCGCCCTTCTCGGCGTTGACGCCGAAACCGGAGTCATCATGCTTCTCTATCTTGACCTCGCCTATAAAGATATGAAGAAGAGAGGTTTGATGAAGAGTCTGGCAAGCCTGAAAGAAGCCATTGTTCAGGGTGCAGTAAAGCGTGTGCGCCCAAAAATGATGACAGTGATGACAACCTTCATGGGCCTGCTCCCGATCATGTGGGCTCAGAGGCATGAGACAGGGGCTGATGTCATGAAGCGAATCGCTGCTCCGATGGTCGGCGGCATCTTCACTTCGTTTCTCATGGAGCTTTTGGTTTACCCGGCAGTCTTTCTCCTCTGGAAATGGCACTCTGAAGTCAAGCATTTCAGGGAAAAGGAAGAACGACCATGAGGATTATGGAAAAAAAATAAATACAGGATATCAACAGGGAACATAAGAAAATACTCCTTGTCAAATTCATTCAAAGTTCTGCTTCAACAGGATTAAAAGGGGATGGAATAGTTGCGGTGGTTCCTGTCGATTATACGATGAAAATAAGGACAAAAGAGGTACAGAGATAAAAAGGTCCATTCCCAAGATAAGCGATCTTTGTATTAGGCCTTGCGTTTTGAAAACATTCCTAAAATGTCCTGGAGGCAGAGAAGGGAAGGGGAGGATTTTTCTCTGGCCTCGATCGCCCTGACCGCTGCGCTGGCCGAGGGGATGGTGGTGTAACAGGGGACGCGGTAGGAAAAAGCCACGGTTCTTATTTTCCGGGCATCGCTCCGCTCGTGAGTTCCTGAGGGCGTGTTGAAGATCATCCCCACTTGACCTTCTTTGATGTACTCCAGAATGTTCCTTTTTTCTCTCGAAACTTTGCCGATAGCGTCGACACGAAAGCCGTGGCGCAGCAGATACTGGGTTGTGCCTTCAGTTGCCGCCAGCTTGAATCCCAGTCGTTCCAATTTTTCGACGATGGGCAGAATTCTCGGTTTGTCTTCGTCAGGAACGCTGACAAAAACCTTTCCTTTGCGCGGGAGATGGAAACCCGCTCCTTCCTCGGCTTTGAGAAAGGCAAGCGGGAAGTGCCTGTCGATGCCGATCGATTCGCCTGTGGAACGCATCTCTGGCCCGAGAACCGGGTCGACCTCCAAAAACTTGTCAAAAGAAAAGACCGCTTCTTTCACCGCGTAAAGATTATTCATGCTGGGAGAAAGGCTTATCTCCTTGAGCTTTTCGCCCATGATCAGCCGCGTGGCAATCTTGGCCAGGGGAATTCCAGTCGCCTTGGAGAGAAAGGGAACGGTGCGCGAAGCCCTGGGATTGACCTCCAGGATGTAGATCTTCGTTCCTTTGACCGCAACCTGGACATTCATCAGGCCGACGATTTGAAGCTCCTGAGCCATGAGCGTGACCTGGCGCTTGACCTCTTCGATCACCCTGTCCGCCAGAAAAAAAGGAGGTGTGACCATGGTCGCGTCTCCAGAGTGGATTCCCGCTTCCTGGATATGCTCCAAGACGCCGCCGATGTAGATGTCTTGACCGTCGCAGAGCAGATCGACATCCAGCTCCACAGCGTTCTCGATGAATTCATCGACGAGGATCGGATATTCTGAGCAGTATTCCTGGATCGACTTGACATATTTTTCAAGCTCCGCATCATTATGGATGACTTTCATCGCCCGGCCGCCGAGCACATAGGAAGGCCGGACAAGCACAGGAAAGCCAATATTGGCTGCGATATTTAGAGCCTGAGGAGCGTTTTTGGCCATTCCGTTTCGTGGCCGGAGCAGGTTCAAGCGTTTCAAGAAATTGTCGAATTTTTCCCGGTCTTCGGTCTCGTCGATAGCCTGAGAACTCGTTCCAAGGATATTGACTTTATTCCTCCAGAGGCCGACTGAGATTTTGAGCGGGGTCTGCCCGCCAAACTGGGCGATGATGCCTTCAGGCTTTTCATGGTTGTAGATGGAAAGCACGTCCTCTAGCGTGACCGGGTCAAAGTAGAGCCTATCGGAGATGTCATAGTCAGTGGAAACTGTCTCGGGATTAGAATTGATCATGATTGCCTTGTAGCCCAGATCCCTCAAGGCCAGCACGCCGTGCACGCAGCAGTAGTCAAACTCGATGCCCTGGCCGATACGGTTCGGCCCTGAGCCGAGGATGATCGCTTTTTTTTGCGGCAGCTCTTCAGCCTCGTTTTCTTCTTCGTAGGTTGAGTAGAAATAAGGCGTTTCGGATTCAAACTCGCCAGCGCAGGTATCGACCACTTTCCAGACCGGACAAACACCCTCTTTCTCTCGCATGCGCCTCACGTCGTCTTCGGTGAGGCCTACGAGCTGCCCGATTCTTTTATCTGAAAACCCCAGTTCTTTGGCTCTGCGCAGAAGATAAGGATCCAGATTGCTTTTCCCTCGTGATTTCAATTCTTCCTCAAAATCGACGATTTCCTTGATATTCTGGACAAAAAAAGGGTCGATTTGAGAGAGACGGCTTATCTCCTCGACAGAGATGCCGGCGCGGAGCGCGTCAGCCATAGCCCAGAGTCTTTCCGAATTGGGAAGAGAGAGCCTTTCTTTCATCATTTTTATGCTTCTTCGCCTGAATCTTTCCTCGAATCCCCAGCGGTCGATCTCAAGAGCACGGATGGCTTTTTGAAGGGCTTCTTTAAAAGTGCGGCCGATAGCCATCGTTTCTCCGACCGATTTCATCTGGGTGGTGAGATGAGGCTCTTCTTCGGGAAACTTTTCAAAGGCAAAACGGGGGATTTTGACCACAACATAATCGATAGCCGGCTCAAAGCAGGCAGGAGTCTTTTTGGTGATGTCGTTGAGAATTTCGTCCAGCGTGTAGCCCACAGCCAGCTTGGCGGCCATTTTGGCGATGGGAAATCCTGTGGCTTTTGAAGCCAAAGCTGAGGAGCGGGAGACCCGGGGATTCATCTCGATAACCATCATCCGCCCGTCTAAAGGATTGATGGCGAACTGGATGTTGGAGCCGCCAGTTTCCACGCCGATTTCCCTCATGATCAGAATCGAGGCATCCCTCAGCCTCTGATATTCCTTATCGGTCAAAGTCTGGGCCGGAGCCACGGTGATCGAATCCCCTGTATGGACACCCATGGGATCGAAGTTTTCGATGGGACAGACAATGACCACGTTGTCTTTTTTATCGCGCATGACTTCCAGTTCAAATTCTTTCCAGCCGATGATCGACTTCTCGATCAAGACTCTGGTGATGGGGCTGATGGCCAGGCCAAGAGGAACGAACTTATAAAAGTCATCCCAGTTTTTGAGGATATTTCCGCCTGTTCCGCCCAGCGTAAAAGAGGGCCGGATGACCACCGGAAATTTTATCGTCTTGACGATGTCCACAGCTTCCTTCATGCTTGAGGCATAGCCGGATTCAGGGACTTCAAGCCCGATCTTCTCCATCGAGCGGCGGAAGAGAAGCCGGTCCTCGGCCTTTCTGATGGAGTTCGCCGTCACACCGATCAGTTGAATTCCATGTTTTTTAAGGACACCTTTCTCATCAAGCGCCAGGGATAAATTCAGGGCTTTCTGCCCGCCTAAGGTGGCAAGAAGCGCATCCGGCTTCTCTCTCTCGATGATCTTTGTGAGGTACTCGACAGTTAAAGGCTCAAGATAGGTGCGATCGGCAAATTCAGGGTCGGTCATAATTGTCGCTGGGTTGGAATTGACCAGGATGAGTCTGTAATGCTCTTCTTTTAAAGCCTTAAGGGCCTGGGTCCCTGAGTAGTCGAATTCAGAAGCCTGGCCGATGATGATCGGTCCGGAGCCGATGAGCAGAATGGATTCGATATCCTCGCGCCTTGGCACCTTAGTGTCCTTTGAAATCTTCCATCATCTGGATGAAATCGCAAAAGAGATACCTGGAGTCTCTCGGACCGGGCGAGCTCTCCGGATGGTACTGAACCGAGAAAAGGAACTTTTCCTTTAAAGCCAGGCCTTCGGCTGTCATGTCATTGAGGTTGAGATGCGTCAGCTTGGCCACTCCGTTCAAGGAGTCGATATCCACCGCAAAGCCGTGGTTCTGGGTGGTGATCTCGATCGCCCCTGTCTCCAAGTTCTTGACCGGATGGTTGGCTCCCCGATGGCCGAACTTGAGCTTGAAGGATTTACCGCCCAAAGCAAGGCCAAGGAGTTGATGGCCAAGGCAGATGCCGAAGATTGGGACTTTCCCGATTAAGTTTCTGATATTCTCGATGGCATAACTCAGGGGAGCTGGGTCGCCAGGGCCGTTGGAAAGGAGAACGCCATGAGGCTTCATCTTCAGGATTTCCTCCCGGGGTGTTTGAGCGGGAACAACAAGCACCTCCGCTTTATTCGCCACAAGGTTTCTCAAAATGTTTCTCTTGACGCCGAAATCGTAGGCCACGACAAAATATTTAAATTTTTTTCTGTCTGAATAGCCTTTGGGCCAGGCATAAGAACCTTCCCGCCACCAATAAGGCTCGGATGTCGTCACCTTCTGGACCAGGTCAAGACCGACGATGGAAGGAATTTTTTTCACCCGTTTGAGCAGATCTTGAATGTCATCGTTCTCCGTGGAAATCAGGGCTCTCTGGGCTCCTCCTGTCCGGATCATCTTTGTCAGACGCCTTGTGTCCACACCCTGGATGGCCACAATCTTGTGTCGCCTGAGGAACTCTTCAAGTCTTTCCGTCTTTCTCCAGTTGGAGGGGAGGGCAGCCAGCTCCTTGATGACAAAGCCTTCCACCCACGGCCGGCCGGATTCGATATCCTCAGAATTGCAGCCGTAATTCCCGATAAGGGGATAGGTCATGGTCACGATCTGCCCTTTGTAAGACGGGTCGGTCAGGATTTCCTGGTAGCCGGTCATGGAGGTGTTGAAGACGATTTCCCCCTCTGCATAGCCTTCGCAGCCGATGGATTGGCCGCTGAAATATTCTCCGTTTTCTAAAACAAGACAGGCCTTTTTCCCGCTCATCTCAGAATCCGAAGCTTTCGGCAATTCATGTTCGGCTTATTGTACATATTCTTATTTTGAAATTCTACTTTTTTTATTCATGAGCTCGTTTTCATTTATTCAAAAGAGCAGGGGGATTTTTTGGAGTTAGCATCTTTTTTTCCTTGATAAGAAAAGAGATTTGATAGAGAGAGGAAGGGAGGTGCTGGTTTCCATCCCTCCTCGCCAAAGACCCTCCCACCCACCACCATAGGCTTCGGAGGGACGGAAACCAGCCCTGTGAGAGTTGGCTTTTATCATCATCTGCCTTCACGGAAAAAAAGATGCTTCCTTATTCATAAGCTCTTTTTCATTTATTCGAAAAAACAGAGGGGATTTTTTTGGAAGAACTTTCCTTTGGGAGAAAAGGCAAATTCTGTTATCCTATAAACAAGTCCATGAAAAAGAAAGTTTTGGTGGCCATGAGCGGCGGAGTCGACTCCTCAGTCGCAGCCGCCCTGCTCAAGGAGAAGGGATTTGAGGTTGTCGGAGTCACGATGAAGCTCTTCAGCCTTCCCGATGAATACTGCGGGTCGGAATCCCTGAGAAGCTGCTGCGGCTGGAAAACGACCGAAGATGCCCACCGGGTCGCCATGACTTTAGGGATTTCTCATTCTGTTATCGATCTCAGGAAGCCATTCGAAAAAAAGGTCATCTCAGATTTCTGTGAAGAGTATGCACACGGCCGGACTCCCAACCCCTGTATCCGCTGCAATCAATTCATCAAATTCAGCGACTTGATGGCAAGTTTAAGGAAATTCAAGGCCGATTATCTAGCCACTGGCCACCATGCCCGGGTTCTCTACGACCAAAAAAGCGGACGCTATTTCCTCAGAAAAGGAAAGGACAGAGATAAAGACCAGTCGTATTTTCTCTATGTTCTGACCCAGCAGCAACTTTCCCGCACCCTGATGCCGGTTGGCAATTTGACCAAAGAAGAAGTGAGGAAAAAAGCCCGGAAGCTGGGCCTTCCTGTGGCGCAGAGAGTCGAAAGCCAGGAGATCTGTTTTATCCCGGATAACGACTATCCTGCATTCTTGGAGAAAAGAATTCCCGAAGTTTTTCATCCCGGTCCCATCGTCGACGTGGAGAGTCGCGTCTTAGGCCAGCATAGAGGAATCGCCAACTTCACCATCGGACAGCGAAGAGGCATGGGAATCGCTGCCCAAAGGCCTTTCTATGTCCTTGAAATCAAGAGCGAGACGAATACGGTCGTTGTCGGGACAAACGAGCAGCTTTACAGGCGGGGCCTTCTTGCTTCAGGGATGAATTGGATTTCTGTCAATCAGCCAGAAAGGCAGCTTTTCCTGAAAGCGAAAATCCGGTACAAGCACAAAGAAGCAAAAGCTCTTTTAATTCCTTTAAGCGCAGATATGGTTTTGATTGAATTCGAGACGCCACAAAGGGCCATTACTCCTGGTCAATCTGTGGTTTTCTATGACCGGGATTTTGTCTTTGGCGGGGGGATTATCCGCAAAGCTTTGGATTTGCTGATGTAGAGTTTTGCCTTGAGATTTGGATGCCAGTCTGAAGTTGACCGAATAAAAATTCTTCTGGTCAAACATCCCAGAGATGCCTTCCGGAGTCAAAAATACATCCAAGCGCAATGGAGGAGGCTTCATTATTCAGGTTGTCCGGATTATGAAAAGGCAGTCCAAGAATACGGTGATTTCATCAAGTTGCTGAAGAGATTTGTCCCTGAGATTCATTTTCTGCCGCAGAATGACCGGACAGGCCTGGACTCGATTTACGTCCATGACGCAGCGCTCGTGACTGAGAAAGGTGCGATTTTGTGCAGTATGGGGAAAGAGCCGAGACGCAGCGAGCCGGAAGCCATGCAAGAATTTTTCTTAAAATTGGGCATTCCTGTTCTTGGAGCTATTCAAGGAAGAGGAAGGTTAGAAGGAGGAGATGTGGTCTGGCTGGACGAGAGAACCCTGGCCGTTGGACAGGGCTACAGAACAAACGAGGAAGGGGTCCTTCAGTTGAAGCAAATCACCGGCGATTTAGTAAATGAATTTATCGTTGTTCCCCTGCCGCACTGGAAGGGGCCTGAAGACGTCTTGCATCTCATGTCCCTCATCAGTCCTGTGGACCATGACTTGGCCGTAGTCTATTCGAAGCTTCTTCCTGTGCCTTTCCGAGAATGGCTTCTGCGTCGCGGCATCCGGCTGCTTGACATCCCGGACTCCGAGTATGAGACCATGGCCTGTAATATTTTGGCCGTTGCCCCGAGGATTTGTATCATGATCGCCGGAAATCCTGTGACGAAAAAGAGACTGGAGAACGAGGGAGTTGAAGTCTTTGAATACGCAGGAGAGGAAACTT
This sequence comes from uncultured Eubacteriales bacterium, assembly GCA_964550165.1. Taxonomy (GTDB): domain Bacteria; phylum Acidobacteriota; class Aminicenantia; order Aminicenantales; family Aminicenantaceae; genus CAZJYC01. The sequence goes on along the minus strand of CAZJYC010000002.1, from coordinate 54,202 downwards.
CAAGGAAAGGCGCCGGAGGTCCCACCTGTCTCACCAGACCTCTTCTCAGGATGAGAGTTTGAGACGATTCGAGCCTGCTCCTGAGGTAGCTTTTCCTCAAGCTCAGTTCTATGCTTTCCTGCGATGGTTGGATGAGAAAAAGGGACACAGAAATGACCGCTCAGCTTAGCTCATATGAAAAGCAAGTTCTTATCCGCCAAAGATGATCAGTCAGCCAGCTCTGCTGAAAAGCGAATTCTTATCCTTAGCTGTGTTATCTTTCCCAGGGCATAGATTCCCAACTCAAAAACTCGCGGACAGCCTCTTCAGTTATTGTGTATAATTCACCCCGCCGGTTCCTTCTTTTATATCTAACCCCGGCGTCATTAAATAGACTTTCTGCAATCTCGACAACTTTTTTAACGTCTTTCCCGTCGGGACTTTCGAAAGCATGTTCAAAAATCTCCGCTAATTTTCTTGCCCTGGAATTTGAGCCCGCCTTCGCATGAGCAAGTTCATAAGCATATTGAAGCATGCCAGCCACCAATACTGATAATCGATGGGTCCTTCCGTAAGGGACCAAGCGCTTAAGCATATCGATCCATACGCTATAAACTCTCGAGCCAGTTACAGCCTTGATCATTGGCTTCCTCCCATAAGAATCAATAAAACTCGGCTTGCTCTTCCGATGAGCTCAGCAAGGCCGATTAGCGCCTGATCTATAATAAATTCCGCCCATCTATAATATCTCCCGCCCAGAGTTTCCCCAGGAAGTCCTGCCAGGGGAGGATGAGGATTCCATCGGCCGTCTTCCTGGGATGGGGATCCTGGGAAACGAGCAAGCACTTGGCCTTATGTTCCTCCCGGAAAGCCCGGAGCCCCTTGAGATGGTGGTCCTGGGCAAGAGCAGTGGCCTTGATTTCTACAGCGGTCTCCCCCTGCCCGAGAATAAGATCGACTTCAATTTGGGATGCCGTACGCCAGTATTGGACAGGATAATTCAGTCCTGAATACCGGGCATGGGCCAGGACTTCCAGGATAAGAAAATGCTCAAAGGCTTTTCCGAAGAGTTCGGAGTTTTCACGGATCAATCCCCGGCGAGCGAGGTAACCGACGAGCCCGACATCAAAGAAATAGAATTTCGGGGATAAAATCACCCGTCTCTTGATCTGTTTACGGAACGCCTGAATCCACCCCCCGAGCAGAGTGTCTTCCAGAATTTGAAAGTAGCCTTTGACCGTGGGCGCGGTGACGCCGCATTCTGATGCAATGTTTTGAAAATTGACAATCTCACCATTGGATAGCGCAGCAACTTCCAGGAAGCGACTGAAAGCAGGCATGTTTCTTGTCGCTGCTTCGGCCATGATTTCTTCTTTGAGGTAATCGCCCACATAGGCTTCAAGAAGAGGGCCAGGCTCATCAGCCAGGTAGTGGCGGGGAAGCAATCCATGGTTGAGGGCCCGGATCAGAGAAAAATCAGGAATTTCGGGAGAAACAAAGGGAAAGAGTTGATAACGGACGGCCCGGCCGCCTAAAAGATGGCCGCCACTCCTTTTGAGCTTCCGGGGACTTGAGCCACAGAGAATGAACCTGAGTCCCCGATTTTCGATGAGCCAGTGAACTTCATCCAATAGGAAAGGGAGTTTTTGAACTTCATCGATGATGATGGGCAAAGTCTGCGTTTCCCCGGTCAATCCTAAAGCCTCGCATTCTTGCCGAATCAGGGAGGGAGACGAAAGAAGCCGGCCGTAAACTTCCGATAGTAGCAGATCATAATATTTTGCTTCAGAGAAAAGGTCCTTGAGGAGGGTGCTTTTCCCAGTCTGCCTGGGTCCCCACAGAAAACAGGACATCTGGGAACTGGCATCGAGTTTAATCAGGCGCTGAAGTTTTATTTTCATGATAATCACAAGATATTTTTTTGTATATCATGATATTCTAAAAAATTAGTAGAAAAGTCAATAACCCGGCTTATTGTTTTGGAAAACAAGAGCTTTTTAATGGCCTCAAACATCCCAGAGATGCCTTCCGGAGTCAAAAAAATATCCAAGCGCAATGGAGAAGGCTTCATTATTCAGGTTGTCCGGATTATGAAAAGGCAGTCCAAGAATACGGTGATTTTGTGAATTTGCTGAAGAGATTTGTTCCTGAGATCCATTTTCTGCCGCAGAATAGCCAAAGTGGAGGGAGTTACGAGGCTATTTTTTCCCGACAGCTTTGAGCTTGGAGTCGATTGTGGCCTCTTTATCCAGCCGGTGGTCCACTCTCAAATCGATGTGAATCCTTTTGACTCCCATCTTGACCAGAGCTTCGTGGGTTTTCTCGATGACCATGAAAAGAGTCTTCAAATCCGGAGCCTCGATGGCTGTCGACATACCTCCGGTTTCACTCTTCAGTCCGGAGCTTTCTATGACCCTCAGCGCTTCCTGGACATACCTGCTGACCGATACTCCTTCGCTCGTGGGAAAGATTGCAAATTCAGCGATAATCATTGTCCACTCCCTGCAAAAGATTGGTTATAACAAAAAAATTCTATCAATTCTGATGCGGGCTATCAAGAGAGATTGTTTACTCCCCGCAAATACCCATTGCTAACGAGCACTCCGGAGAAAGGGACTATATTTTTGAAAGGTCAAAGTCAGAGCCTATACAAAGACGGTGTTTAAAGTTTAACGTTCAGGGAAATTTTGAATATTTCCTTGTGAGGGACATTTCCGGTAAACATGTTCCAGAGTATGAACCGCATTTTTTTTGGGGCGGCATCTTTTCATTAGAGGAGCTGGAAGAGAGCTTTATGAAGATATCGAAAAATCAACGGAGATCGAATGCTGTCTGGGTGATATGTTTTTTGCGGAGCTTCTTTAAGTTCCGGTGCATCTGTTCCAGCCGCAGTTCGGGCAGGTAGGACATTTTTCATCCGGAAGAGTTGCGCCGCAAATCCTGCAAAGGGTCTTGAAAAAGTCCTTGGGATGGCTTCGGACCTCTCCCATATGCCTTTCCAGGACTTTGGCTATGGCATCAGGGATGGATTGGACCAGGCCGCCGTCGGTGAAAATGGGCTCTGAGCCGCCGATGCCCTTGAGCTGCTCGATGACTTCTTGGGAGTCGACGCCGCTTCGCAAGGCCAAAGAGATCAGCCTGCCCAGGGCTTCAGCATCAGCCATGGTGGAATAGCCGCTCTTGCCGATGCTCGTAAAGACCTCGAACGGCCTGTCGTTGAAATAGGAGATGGTGACATAGAGATTGCCAAAGCCTGTCTTGATTTTATCGGTGATGGAAGGCAAAGAATTGGGCCTCTCTCTGGGGATGAGCTTTTCCTTGGGCAGAGATTTGTAAAGGACCTGCTCTGCCCGGGAGCCGTCGCGGTAGATGGTGATTCCCTTGGTTTTCAGGTCGTACGCGAGAAGATAGGCCTTTTCAACATCCTTGACCGTGGCCTTGTTGGGAAAATTGATGGTTTTGGAGACAGAGTTATCCACGTATTTCTGGAAGGCTGCCTGCATCTTGACATGCCACTCTGGAGAGATTTCGTGAGCGGTGACAAAATAGTCAGGCAAAGGCGCATTCCCGTTTTTTTCTTTCCATTCCAGATAAAGGGGATGCGTTTCCTTTATTTCGCCGTCGATGATTTTAGAGGTGAATTCAAAGGCAAAGACTGGCTCGATGCTTGACGAGCATCCAGCCAGGCGGGAGATGGTCCCTGTGGGCGCGATGGTCAGGAGCGTGGCATTGCGCATCATTTTTCTTTTGTAGGTTGACTTTCCGATTTGAGGAAAGCTTCCCCGGATTTCTGCCAGTTTAATTGATTCAGCCTCGGCTCTGCTCCTCAAAAAAGAGGCGATTTTTTCGGCGATATGGATAGCTTGAGCAGAATCATACTTGATTTTCATTTTGATCAGGAGGTCAGCCCAGCCCATGACTCCGAGCCCGATTCTGCGGTTTTCTTTGGTCATCCTTTCGATCTGGAGCAGGGGATATTTATTGACTTCGATGACATCGTCCAGAAATCTGACGGCGACGCCGATGACCTGCGCAAATCTTTCCCAGTCGAATAGGCCTTTTGCCTTGGGATTAAAAAAGTTAAAGAGATTAATCGAGCCCAGGTTGCAGGATTCGTATTCGTGGAGGGGCTGTTCTCCGCAGGGATTAGTGGCCCTGATCGGACCGAGCATTTTTGTAGGATTGCTGCTGTTAATTCTGTCGATAAAAATCAAACCAGGGTCGCCCACAGCCCAGGCGGATTCGACGATCATCTCAAAAATCTTCCGTGCTTTTTTCCGTTCGACGTTCTTCTTGAGGTAAGGGTCGAAGATGTCGTAGAAATCATTGTTCTTCACTGCTTCCATGAATGCGTCTGTCGCGGCCACAGAGATATTGAAATTGTTCACGCTGGTTCCGTCCCGCTTCATCGCAATAAATTCTTCTATATCCGGATGGTCTACCCTGAGTATTCCCATGTTGGCTCCACGCCGTGTTCCGCCTTGTTTAACCGCCTCTGTCGCCGAATCGATAACCCTGAGAAAGGAAACAGGGCCGGAGGCAATCCCCTGGGTTTTCCGGACAAAGCTACCTTTGGGCCGGAGAGAGCTGAAGTCAAATCCTGTTCCTCCTCCTTCCTTATGGACAAGAGCCGCATTTTTCACGGTCTCAAAGATGGATTCCATGGAGTCTTCCACGGGAAGGACAAAGCAGGCGCTCAGGCACATATCCCGCCCTGCTCCGGTCAGCGTGGGACTGTTGGGAAGGAAATCCCTGTCGATCATGACCTCGAAAAATTTCCGAGCCCATTTCTTTTGTTCGGTCTTTGATCTTTCTGCAGAAGCGATGAAATTGGCAACCCGTTTGAAAATGTCCGAGGGAGTCTTATCCAGGAATTCGCCCTTTTCGTCCTTCAGAAAATAGCGCGCTTTCAAGATTCTCAGGGCATTTTGAGAAAAGGCATCTCCGCTGGCCATATTTCCTCCAGGAATTTTTTGAATTCTATGCTATATATAGAGGCTAAAAAAATATAAACTACATCATGATGTATGTCAAGAAAATATATGAATTCCTCCCTTTTTTGACTTCTATTTTTCCTATGAATATAATAGGAAATGGCTCAAATTGCCCTTACAGACGCAGCTTTTTCATGGGGCAATTGAACTTTTAGCGGAAGAATGGTGGTTTAAAAATGAGAACAATAATTTTAATTCCTGGTGATGGAATAGGGTCAGAAGTCGTCGAAGCCGCCTTGAAAGTCTTAACAAATGAAATCCATAGCAGAGGAGGAGTCATGAGGAAGAATGAACGGACAGGGCTTTATGGTCGGTAAAATAGATTATAAGACTTTTACTTCCTTTATCCTCAAACGGCTCGGAAACAAAGATGCTTCAGTCCTTGTTCCTCCTTTGACCGGAATCGATGCCGGCGTTGTCGATATCGGAAATGATAAAGTCCTGATCATCGCCGAAGACCCTATCTTTTCTATCCCCAAACAACCCCTGGAGATGTTCGGCTGGTATGCGGTTCATATCGGAGCGAGCGATGTGGCCGTGATGGGAGTTAAACCGAGGTATATGACTTACACGTTGTTGATGCCACCTCAAACAATAGATGAAGATTTCAGGGCAATTGTCGATTCCATCCACAAGACTGCGATTGAGCTTGAAATCGCTATCGTCGGAGGCCATACAGGTTATTATCCGGGTTTTGCTGCGCCCACTATTGGCGGGATCGCGGTCTTTGCCGTGGCGAATAAAGACAGCTTCGTCACTCCTGCTGGCGCCCGGCCTGGCGACGAGGTCATCCTGACCAAGGGGCCGGCAATAGAGACATCTGGTATTCTTTCTGTTCTGCGTGAAAAGGAGTTACTTGAAAGATATCCTCGGCCTATCGTTGAAAAGGCCAAGGCTCTCTGTAAACAGATGACTGTGGTCAAGGATGCTCTGGTTGCGATGGAGGCTGGAGGCGTGACGGCCATGCACGATGCCACTGAAGGCGGCGTGATCGGAGGACTTTTTGAGATGGCCAATGCCAGCCGGGTTGGCATGGACATCGATGAGTCCCTGTTCATCTACCCGGAGGAAGTCAGGATTGTCTGTGAAGCCTTTGGCATCGACCCTGTCTCTGCCATTGCTGAGGGATCGCTTCTGATAACAGCACGGCCCACGCATTCTGAAAAAATCATCCGGAGATTGAATGCATTAGGGATCAATGCCTCTGTCATAGGAAAAGTGGTCAAAGACTCCAGAAAAAGAATCCTGAGACGTTTGGATGGCCGCAGCGTTCCGCTGGCCATACCCAAGCAGGATCCTTTCTGGCCAGCATTCTTCCAGGGATTGGCTACAACTGGATAAAAATTTGACCTCGATTTTTCCATTTCAAACTTGACGGATGGCCGAGGTCAGTCACGATAAACACGATAAAAGCGATAATAATCGCGGCGATCAGGATGATGTAGAATGTTTCCGCGCACACTATGCATATATTTCTGATAGCGAACTTCTGTCATTCACCCTTTCCCGGTTCTCTCCGGATAACGCAAATCCAGGTTACGCACACAAAGTGGGAGAGATCCATTCGAATAAATAAAAGCTCAGAGATTGTATAAAATAAAAACTAAAATGACGAAAGTCTGGAAAGCAGCAAAAAGTATGAACTCAGAGATTCGTATTCCTATTTTTCGGGCACCGGATGCTTTATTTTTTCCCAGGAAGCCTCAAATTCGAAAGGCTTGCCATGAGCATTCTCATGGCATTTCAGACATTGCTGTTTTATAGCATTAGGAGAGTCATAAAGGATAAGTGCGTTCTTCACAGCCTCATCCCGGTTTTTCATGACGTTCAGGGATTTGTAAGCGCTGCCTGGCCCGTGGCAGATTTCGCACGACACTCCTTCAGCTTTGAAGTCAGCAGCTTTCTCAAAAAGAGGACCGTGGCACTGCAAGCATTTCGAACTTTCTTGAGGATTGCCCAGGCCGACCTGCCGGGCTATGGATTGGGCCTGTTCGGATGCCAAAGTAACGAAGGACTGGGAGTGCTTGCTTTCCTGCCAGATGACGTATTGTCTTCCCTGCTTTTCGGTTCTGTGGCAGATTTTGCATTTGTCTGCGCCGACATAGGAAAATTGCTGGCTAAAGACAATGGCGAAAAACACAAAAATGACCAGAAGTGTTGCCGGCTGCACCGCTTTTTTCATCGCATCCTCCTCTTTAGTGTGAAAAAAATCTTAATTCAGGGCTTCTAACCTGTCAACGTTTTATCCATAGAAATTATATAAGATGAAAATCTCAGAGGAAACGCCCGCTTTCAGGCGGCAGTCTTTTTCCTGATTTGTCTAATCTTGAGGAAAAGGGCGAGGGCGAAGAGAAAAATGAATAAAGTGGTGATGATCAGCCCCTCTTTCCTGAACCTGGCCTCTTTGAGAGCCGCTTCTCCGGCTGATTGGACTTCCGTAACGACCTTCTGTGCATCGTTTATCTTAGCCTCAATCGCAGCCAGGTCAAGGCTATGGGTGAGATTCCGGACAAAAATGAGGGCTGTGGTCGCATCCCGCAGCCTGAACCTGGGATCGCTGACTTCCACACCCTGTCGGTCTGCCTTGTCCAGCAAGACTTCGGCATCGTTCATATCCTTGACGAATTCATCGAGCATGGACTTGATTTGAGATGCGACCTGGTAAGGTTTGGACCCGGCCTCATGACATTGGGTGCAGACTGTGCCTTCCTCGGTTCCAAGCATGCTGTCTGAAGGAGGAATGATCTTATGATTGCCGTGGCAGGCCTCGCACTCGCTGATTCCTGATTCATCATAAGCTTTTTTGTGCGGGCTCTTGGCGAAAAGCTCGGCTGCGCTCGGATGGCACTGGTGGCAGACATAGGCTATGGAACTGACCTCAGGCGGCGCAGCACCATGATTTCCGTGGCAATCGTTGCAAACAGGAGCAGAGAGATCCTTTTTCTCGAAAAGGGCACGGGCATGAACACTCTGCTCGTATTCTTCAAGCTGGTTTGTCGGGATTTTATAGGCACTCATATAGTTTTTATCGGCGTGGCAATGGCCGCATGTCTCCGGGATATTCCAGGGGAAAGTCCGGGATTTGGGATGGCTCGCGTCCAGGATGCCATGGGCGGCGTGGCAATCCGTGCAGACGGCGACTTTCGTATCGCCTTTTCTCAGAAGCTCCCCATGCTTGCTGGTCCAGTAGAGCTCGAGCTGATCAATCCTCAGTCTGGGATTAAAGCCTTTCATATAATTCAAATTGGAATGGCAGGACGCACAGAAGAGAGGGACTTGCTTTGTTGAAGGAGCCCCTTTGAAAGTTTTGTCTTTGGCCAGATCGATGTCGTCTGCAGCGGGATTTCCGCCATGGCAGTCCTTACAGCTCAGGCCGAATTTCTGATGAATATCCAGCTCAAAGGCTTTGACCGGAGCCAGAAGTTCATCCTCAAGCTCTCTGTGACATTCGATACAGGAGTTTTTCTGGGAATGGAGAAAATGCGGCGAAAAAACAAGAATACCCAGAGCCAGTCTGAAAAGATATTTTTTTACGGAAATCGTTAAAACTTTCATCGTCTAAATCTTCGGCAGAAGATAAGTCAGGGCTGTCATGACTATGATATAGAGCAAAATGGCAAGGCCTGCCCAGGTGAAGAATGGGCTCCTCTTTTCCCTTGCCGCCCTCCGGTCAAGGAAGGGAACCAGCATCCAGAGAAGTCCCCCAAACAGGAAGGCCAGAACGGCCAGGACTTCCCCTGGAATTGAAAACACATGAGAGGGTATGATTTTCAGGGTCGAGAACATAAAGGTGAAATACCATTCCGGCTTGATGCCGACGGGCGTCGGAGCAAAAGGATCTGCTTTCTCTCCGACTTCCCAGGGAAAAAAAACACAGAGCACTCCGATGAGGACAAAGATGAGCATCCACCCCAGCATGTCTTTCAGGATAAAGTCAGGGAAGAAGGAGACCTCTCTGATCTTTTTGAGGCCTATGGGCATGCTCATTCCGAGTGTCTGGACCAAAACGAGGTGGATTCCGAGAATGAAGGTTGCGACCAAAGGGAGAACCGCAACATGAAGCCAGAAAAAGCGGGGGAGTGTGGAAGCGGAGATTTCCGGGCCGCCGAGGATAAATTCTTTGATTGCCTTTCCGACAATCGGAAGAACTCCGGCAATGTCTGTCCCGACCCGCGTGGCGAAAAAAGAGAGTTCGTTCCAGGGAAGGAGATATCCGCTGAAGCCGAAGGCAAGGAAAATAAGCAGAAGAAAGAAGCCGCTGATCCACGTCAACTCCCGTGGCGGACGGTAAGCCTTAAGGAAGAATGCGCTGAACATATGGATGAAGATGGCGGCGATCAAAATGTTGGCTGACCAGCTGTGCACAGAGCGAATCAGCCAGCCAAACTTGACCTGGCTCATGATGAAATGGACGCTTTGGTAGGCGGAATCGACAGTCGGCGTGTAGTAGAGGAGAAGGAGGATGCCGGTCGCAACCTGGACCATAAAAAGAAAGAGGCATATGCCTCCAAAATAATACCAGACAGAGTGTTTGTGCTCTGGGACTTTCTTTTTTTTGGCAAATTCAAAAAGGGCCTGGAGCTTGAAGCGGAAATCCAGGTAGGAATAAACATTTTTGAAAAAGTTTTTCATCTCACGCTTTCCTGGAAACGATGATATCCTCTCCCGAAATTTCCACGTTGTAGGCTATCAGAGGAGCCGGAGGAGGGCCGGAGATCACGTTGCCGCTCAGATCGAACCGGCCCGCATGGCAGGGGCAAAAGATTGTTTCGGTATCACTTTCGTAGAGCACCGTGCAGGTCAGATGGGTGCAGACAGCCGTGAAAGCCAAATACTCTCCTTCTTTGGTCAGGATAAGAATTCCGGGCGAAGTTCCGAACTTAAAGACCTTATAGGAATTGGGCGCAAGCTCGCCCGCTTTGGCCGCGGAAACTCTGTTGATGCTGATTTCTGCCCTCTTCCGTGGCAGAATATAACGGACAACAGGATAGAGAAGGGAGACGATCGTGCCGGTCAGGCTCGCACCCAGAAAAATATCAATAAAGCTTCTTCTCTTCATCCGCCTCAGTTTTGCCTAAAGAATTAAGAGCTTTTTTGGCATTAGTCAAGGTCTCTTCGATGAACGAAAAGTTATGGACTCCGCAGCTTGGTCAGAAGCAATTTTTGGATTTTTTTCTCCGAAAACTTTTTGTAATCTCAGATCTGATATCTTCTCTTTGACTTTCCCGCCTCCTGTGAGACTTAGCCAGCCGGTCTTGCGAATTTTTTCAAGCATAGCTGTGAAGGCCGGACAGAAGGTAGTTCACCCCAAAGTAGGTAAAAATGGCACACAGGAAGCCGATAATGGCTACATAAGCGGAGCGCCGGCCTTTCCACCCCATCACTATTCTCGTGTGGAGATAGAGGGCGAAAACAAACCAGGTGATCAGGCTCCAGACTTCTTTGGGGTCCCAGCTCCAGTAGCTTCCCCAGGCTCTGTAAGCCCAGATCATGCCAAAAACAAGCCCTCCCAAGGTGAAAAGCGGAAAGCCGATAGCAATAGCACGGTAGCTGATGGAGTCGAGTTTCTCGGCTGAGAGTCCGGATTTTGGCGCTCCAGGCTTTCTCTCCCTTGCCTCAGCGACAAGATACATGATGCTGGTGATAAAAGCCAGGGCAAAGAAAGCCTCGCCGAGTAGAGTCACGGAGACATGGAGCCAGAGCCAGTAGCTCTGAAGGGCAGGGACAAGGGGGGAAGCTTCCTTCGGCATCAGGGGTGAAGAAGCCAGGGCCATGAAGGCGATGACGATCAGCATGAAATACGGACCTGCTCTTTGAATCTTGTATTTGGCTTCGATGATGACGTAGGCCAGAATCGAAGCCCAAGAAAAGAAAGAAAGAGACTCGTACATGTTGGTGAAGGGCGCATGGCCGCTTTCAAACGTTCTCAGGATCAGCGCCAAGGAATGGGCCAAAAGGCCGATAAAAGCGATCCTGTAACCGATTTTTGCCAGACCATGCTCTTTCGAGACAAGAAAGATAAAATAAAAAAAGGCAGCAATGATGTAGAGAATAAAAGCGATCAGGAACAGCATCGACTCGCTCATTTTGGTCTCCTTATGGCATCCATGATTTGCTGGAATTCAGACTGAAAAGCATCCCGGCTCTTGGCCGCGGTTCCCCCGGCTAAGATTTCTGTTTTCTTCTGGCTTTCCTCCAGAATCACCCGGATCTGCCGGCTTGGCCAGTAAAAAGCCAGGAAAAGACCGAGCATCACCAGGCTGCAGCCGACCCAGATCAAGTTGACGCCGGGGTCTTTGGCGGCCTGAATGATAGAATGCTGGCTGGCAGCGAAATCCTTGAGCTCCAAATTTAAATTCATTTCCATTCCAGAATGGAGCCGTGAAAAATCGGGAAATCGGGCGAATATCCAGCCATAAAATATTTTCTTGTCTCCTTCCCAGCCTTCAATGAATGCTGCCGGGTTGTTGGGCTGGAGGGAGCGGGTTGTGATTTCGTTTTTTTCTGTGATGACGAAGTCGGGAATGAAATGGAGAACAGCGATGCGAATATTGTTGTCGACCACAGCGCTTTCGCCAATTTTGATTTCTATTGTCTTTGAGAACGAAGGGTCGTTGTTTTTCTTGGCCAGGATTCCGACAGAAGCGTTTGCCCAGTTCCAGTCGTAGCCGCTTTGATAAAAGACAAACCCTTTGTAGGAAAGAGGATGGTTCACCTCGACAATTTTGCTCCGGACCGGCTTTCCATCCTCAAGAACAGTCAGGGTGCTTTTCCAGTCCTTGACATTGCCATCCGGGTAATATTCAGTCTCGAATTTGTCCAGTTTGAGTTTAAATCCGGCTTTCGGGACATCCAGGATTTGCCCTTCTCGAAAAGTTAAATTTTTCTTGAATCCAGCCAGGCCGCTGATGATACCTCCGATAAGGATGATGAGGAGTCCGAGATGGACGACGTCTGACCCGAAAAGACCGAGCATCTTCTTCCGGGCAAAGACAAAAGCTCTATTCTCCTTTGCCGCTTCTTTGAAGCGGTAATGCCTGGAGGAGAGCTCCTTTCGAAGCTTTTGCCGGATTTCAGTTAAGGCCGTGTTTCGGCTGAACTTGTCTTTGATTTTGAGAGCGTTGATTTCTCTGGGGTCGATTTCCAGCCTGGGGCGGAATGCTTTCCTGAGCTTCGGGGAAAGCCGGTTCAAGGTGCAGACGATGATGTTCAAAGCAAAAAGGGTGAGAAAGGCGACGAACCACCAGGATTGATAAAGCCTGGTTAGCTGGATTTTTTGAAGAAAATGGGCAAGCTGGCCGTAGCGGACGATGTATTCCTCAGGGCTTCTCTGCTGAGGAATCAGTGTCCCCAGCATCGAGGCAAGGGTGATGATGGTGATCAGGACGATGGCCAGTTTTACCGATGAGAAAAATCTTAGCAGCCCATTCATGGCGAAATTCCGCTTTGTTTAGGGCTTATTCAAACCAAAAAGAGCCACGCATGTTCATTCGCCGGCCGAAAAACAAGTCTCATTGAGCCCTGAAACTCCAAACGGACCGATCAACATCGAAAAAACAGGGCAGGCCCTCTCCGGGCGCTGCCCCATTATCTGAATAAGAGGGGCTATTTTCAATCCTCACTCAAAAGTTATAGCCAAAACCAACTGTGTAGATGTGCGAGGAATAGTCGTCGAAGTTGTACAGCGTTTCGTCGTAGTTGTTGTACCTGTAAGAGAGGAAGAGGCTGTAGCCGTTGTTAAGCGTGACTCTGATCCAGCCGTCGAGGTCCGTCCAATCCAGCTCCCATGTGCCGGAGTTCTTGTAAGTGTTAGCCATAAACCCGGCAGACACATTTTTGTTGATGACATATTTGAGCGAGCCGCGGAAGACGTTGTTTCCGCCTTTGTATTTTATGTTCCAGGGAGCCTGCTGAAATTGATAAGTCACGATATTGGCGATGGACGTGTCGATGTCCAGTCTTGAATAGCCGGCAGCCAGATACATCTTGGATTTCATGCTATATGAAATGTCAACGCTGAGGGTGTTTGATTCAAACTTTCCTCCCGAATCATCATTCTTGAGGTCTCTTCTCAGGAAAGTGAAGACGATATTCAAACTCTCCATGGGTTTGAATTTGGCGCGAATCTTGAAGCGGTTTAAATCAGTGGGACTCGTCAGGGTGTAAGGGCCTTTGTAGGCTCCCCTCTCGTATTCTGCCATCACACGGAGTGTGTTCGAAAGACCGTAGTTGGCGTTGAAAAAGAAGGTGGTTCTGTTTGTTTCATGGGATTCTTCTTCTCCGTGTTCTTGCTCATAGGAGACTTCCCGGGATTCGAGCCTTAATCCTCCGCTGACAGAAAGCGCTTTGAACGGCAGAACCTGAGTGCCGGCCTCATAGATGGAGGTTTTGATTTCGTGCGTTGACTCTATGGGGTCGCTTCCCGCAATAGTCAATTCGCCATCCTGTTCGAGCCTGTTAAACCTGAATCCTCCGATAAGATAGACTTTCTCGTGGACCATATAGGAGAGGTCGGCGTCGAGCAGGTTGAACTTTCTGCTGATTTCGGCAAATCCAGTCGAGACATAGTCCAGAGGCGTGTCGTCGTAATTCGTTCCCAGGCCCTTTTCGTAGTAGTTCAGGTCCATATTCAAGTCGGAGCGCGTGTACGAGACTGTGGCCTGAAGCCTGGCAATCGGCCGGGCGTTGACTCGTGCAGCGACCAAAGGCATGGTGAAGTCATAGGGTGCTCTGAGCTCGTAAGAGAAAAGGTCTGTGAAATTCTCAGTATTTTCGCCTTCAGAATAGCCGGGGAGGAGGATTTTTGATCTGTTCTCGTAGTCGCGGTAGCTTCCCTCAAGATAAAAATCGAATTTATTCAAATTGACCTGGAGGCCAGCCGCATATTCTGTTTTGAGCTCGTCCAGAGGACTGTCGAGCTCGAATTCGTCGCGAGCGATATCGAGCGTTGTCGTGCTTTCACCGGATCTCGATTGCCTGTCAAAAGAGACGAAAAGCTTTGTTCCTTTGGCCGGCCTGAGGTCAAGATAAAGGTTGTCGAAGCTTCTCTCAAAGTTGTAGGTATGGAAATCGCCTCCTGTGGTTGTTGAGACATCGGCGAGACCTGGAGGAAGAATAATATCTTTGCAGTAATACGTGGATTTACGATGACCGTAGCGGAAGTTGAAAGCGCCGTATTTTTTCATGGTGAAGCCATAGCTCTCGAAGGGGTCTCCACCGAGAGTTGTTGCATAGACGTTAAGCAGGTCAAAATAATTCTTATACTTGCCTGAAGGCAGGAGGTCGAAATTCAAGGTCAGAAGGCGAGGCCCTTTTCTGAGGTTCAAATCTTCAAAGTATTTATCCTTATTTCCCTCAATATCGACGTACCGGTAGCCTAATTCAAAGTTTCCGCTGAGCTTAACCATATCCTCTTCATCGGCTCGCAAAAAAATTGAGGAGGCGAGGATTATCATTCCCAAGACAAGAATGAAAATTCTATTTTTCTTCATTTTTTCCCCCTTACTTGATGAAAAAGGGACTCAACTGAGAGCCATGAATTGTGGAATGGCAATTTGTACAAACCGAGTCAGCGGTGAACCGGTTATGAAAGATGGGAACAGCGGTGTGGCAGGAGAAGCAGAGCTCAGCGGTCCGATGATGGCTCAGCATGTACCGGTTGACAGAGCCATGGGGTTCGTGGCAGGCTGTGCAGCCTTCAACTCTGAGTGCTCCATGCTCATAGATAAAGGGACCCTGCTTGTCTGTGTGGCATTTGAAGCAGGCTTCCTGCTTAAATCCGCCAAGCCTTGCCCTCGGCGACTGCTGATGGACCTCGTGGCAGTCGACGCATTTGACTATGCCTTCGGCGATTCTGTGCCTTTCGTTGAGAACGATCTTTTCGGCGAGTTCGCGGTGGCAGCTCAAACAGAGCTTATAGCCTTCTTTCGTCAAAAGCTTATCCCGGCCCATTTCAGGATGGGTATCGTGGCAGTCTGAGCAGGTGATGGAGCCTTTCATGTGGTCACTTCCGCGAAAGAGAAAGTATTTGCCTTCCTTGTTATGGCAGTTCAAGCACTTTTCTATCTTCATTTCTGCCGGAACAGCAGATTTGAAGCTGAAAATGGTTTCCTTTCCTCCCCCGGCATCCACGTGAGCGCTTCCTTCGCCGTGGCAGGCTTCGCAGCCTTTGACCTCTAAATTCATTTTTTCTGTCAGGTAGTGGATGGACATCTTGTAATTCCTGTACTGTTCCTCATGGCATTCCCTGCATATCTCAGAACCGACATAATCCGCGCGGACTGCAGAATCTTTAGCGCGCAATGCGGGCATTACCAGGAGAGCGGTAAAGCAGAGGGAAGCGAATAACACGAGCCCGAGGAATAGTTTGTCCTTCTCCATTGTCCTCTCCTTCATTTATATCAGGAATCCAAAACCCTTTTTTCGGGCGCATTATATCATGGCCTGGGAAAGATATGAATGGGAAACAGCTCATTGTTTGACGTAATTCTTTGTCAGGATTCATCTTAGGCTGTCTGTCTCACGGTCCGTGTCTTATATAAAATATATATTAGCGATAATATTTATAATATTAATAGCCTCATGTCAAGAATATTTCTAGAGGGTCATGTCTTTGGACTTCTATTGTTTTTCCACTCTGGGGAAAGAAAGCATTTTTCAGAAACTCTATAAAAGACATGCACAAAGTTTATGGCTTGCCGCGAAGACATACAGCTTGACGCTACGACTTCAATGGGAGCCGAAAACAGGGTCTTATGATTTATCAAAAAGGTCAAGGTTGCCGCCTTCTGGCAGGCAGCGAGTTTTTTGAGATAAGGAAATCAGTGATCCCGGGACTTACTCTTTGGCTTGTCCTTGCCTTTCTTTTTGTTGGCGATTTCGATGAGGTCCTGGATGGTCATGCTCTCAAAGTAATTCTTGAGAAGGTCGGTGGCCTCTTTCCAGACTTCATGCGCCGCGCAGATGGGCATGCGGGCGCAGAAATCGCTGTCCTCAACGCATTCCACCAGACAGCAGGAGCCCTCCAGGGCCTGAAGGATTTCAATCAGTTTGATTTTTGAAGGATGACGGGCTAAGGTGTAGCCGCCCCCTGCGCCGCGGATACTTTTGACGAGTTTGTTGATTTTGAGGGGGATGATAATCTGTTCCAGATAACGGATGGAAATGTCCTCTTCGTCCGATACGTTTTTCAGGATGATGGCTTCATTGCCGTTGCCGTAATGTTGGGCAAGGTTCAACATCAGGCGGGTGCCGTAACGTCCCTTGGTCGAAAGTCTTATCATGCCTTTCTCCTTAAGAGTGCGGTATGAATTAATTTTTTGATGTTATCCTATCTATTTTCATTTTTCAACATGAATTTATCGAAATTATAAAGTTTAATCAAGTCCTTTTTTTGCGGGCCTTTCTCTTTACGGCGCTGCCTTCATTCTGATAAAATGCAACTCCATAAAGGAATATAAGGAAGAATACAACAGGTTTTCGCTTTCAGGAAGAGGTCTCGATGAAAAAAATAATGGTTTTTTTGTTTGCTCTAGTCGTCCTCCATCCGATATCGTTTGCTAACAAAGATAAAAAAGAGATCAGCTCAAAGTACGACAGAAGCTTACAAAAAATATTTTCCATCCAAGGCGACATTAAAGATATCCATCCTTTCCTGGACAGACTTTTTCCGATCGCCATCGTGGAAAAGAACCATTTCTATGTTTTCGACCTTGACTCTTCGAAGACACGATACGTCTTTGTCAAGGAGGCACCGGTCAGGATGCGGATACCTGAAGGCATTCAGGCGACTTTCCGCCTGGATTTCTATGGAAACAAGCCCGCCTGTGTCATCGCCGGAAAAACTCTTGATTCCTTCGAAGGCTATATCGTGATTTTCCATGAGTTTGTGCACTGCAATCAGATGAGCCAACATCAATATACAGTCAAAAAGGAAACCAGCCCTATCCAGAAAATCAGTTCTCCTGGAGATCTGGAAAGAGAGATGAATTATCCTTTTCCTTATGAAGATTCCTCCTTCAGCTATGTCTATGGACGGTTTTTTGAGGCGCTCGAAGCGTGGGATGCGGCTGAAGTCTGGCGTTGCCGGGAGGAGCTCAAGAGGATTCTGAGCCAAGAAGATTTTGAATACATGACCATGCAGGAATGGAAAGAAGGTCTCGCCCGATACATCGAAAACAGGATCAGGGCCAGGTTTTTCCTCCCGGAAAATCACAGCGGACGGGAGAAGCCTTTTGACAGGCTGACTTTTTATGAGGGAGGAGCGCGGTTTATAGAACTTCTGGGGGAACAGGATCCGGGCCTGTTGAAAAACATGACACGCCTTTTTGATAAGATATCGATGAA
>CAZJYC010000002.1:35530-36784 GCA_964550165.1 uncultured Eubacteriales bacterium | reverse complement strand
AGGGAAGGGGAGAAGCCGCACATCGTTTCCTATCTGCCTCTGGAAAATCTTGCAGAAAAGACCGTGCGTTATTTCCACACCCATCTGATTTTGAACTACCATTTCTACGTCTCCGAGGAGAACATCCTTCTCCTCGACCAGCAAACCGAGGTCGCGCTCGGCGTTTACCGGACAGACGGCGAAAAATATTACCTTCTTTGCGTGCGCTACCCGGATTTCAGGAAAGCTTCGGAGGCTTATGCGAGTTTCACCAAGGCCTACATGCCCGACGCACGGGAACCGGGATTGGTTCAGACCGAGGATCAGAAATGGACGGCTGCCAGAGCCAAGAGGGATTTTCTCCTCATCATCTTTAACGCCCCTTCGAGTGTTTTCGCTGAGGGCATTCTGGATAAGGTCGAAAAGAAGATAGGTTGATGACCTTGGGCCATTTCCATTTTATTGGGTTTTATTCGAATCTGAGAGCCAGGAAGAAGTTTTCTCCGCATGAAGCGCGATTTGAATTGGCCCGTAAAATTTGGAACAGATCCATAAAAATCTGGTACAATAAATTTCACAGGCATTGAGCAGGGAGAAGAGTATGGCAAAAAAAGTCATCACCAGACGCGATTTCCTCCGGGTGGCTTCGCTGGCTCCTCTGGCCGGGGCATTTACTTTTAGCTTGAGAGGGGCACAGGAAGAAGCTGGCAAAAAGGCCAGGGTTGTCCTGGTCAGGGACGAAAATGCGCTGGTCTCTTTTAAAAAGCCAAATCCCGATGTCATCCAGAAAATGCTCGATGAGGCGGTGACCACGCTGCTTGGAGAGAAGGACGTTATCAAAGCCTGGAAGATGCTGATCAAGCCTTCGGACATTGTCGGCATCAAGAGCAATGTCTGGGGACCGATTCCAACCACCAGGGAAGTGGAGCAGGCCATCAAGCGCAGAGTTATGGATGCCGGCGTTAGCGAGGGCAACATCGGAATCGATGACAGGGGAGTGAGGCGCAATCCAATATTCCAGGCTGCGACGGCGCTTATCAACGCCAGGCCGGGCCGGACCCACCACTGGTCAGGTATGGGAACCTGCATCAAGAACCACATTATGTTTGTGCCGCGAGCCTGGGACTATCACGGCGATTCCTGCGCAGACCTGGCCACGATCTGGTTCGATTACGGCCTGAAGGAAAAGACAAAATTGAACATCCTGGTTATGCTCAATCCTCTCTTCCACGGCATCGGGCCGCATCATTACAGCGACCAGTATGTCTGGGAGTA
>CAZJYC010000002.1:0-35430 GCA_964550165.1 uncultured Eubacteriales bacterium | reverse complement strand
AATCAAGGCTGGCGAGGAAGAGGAAGAAGGAGGAACGGGCGGAGGAGAAGAAGACGATTTTTAGCCCTCATCCCTCGGCCCAAAAATTTTTGTCCCGATTCTGACGAGATTGGCGCCTTCTTCGATAGCGACGCGGTAGGAGTTTGTCATCCCCATCGAGAGATACTTCATCTCCACGACGGGAAGATTGAGAGATTTTATTCTTTCGAAGAGCTTTCTTGTTTCCACAAAGTAGGGACGGGCATCTTCAGGATTGCCGAACATCGGGCCCATGGTCATCAGCCCCTGAATCTGGATATTTTTCAACGCTGACATTTTTCTGATGAGGTCTTCTGTCTCTTCGGGAAGAACGCCGAATTTCTGCGGCTCCCGGCCGCTGTTGATTTCAATGAGAATAGGCATGACTTTACCCTGCTGGCCGCACCGCTTGTCGATTTCCTCGGCAAGCTCAAAAGAATCCACGGTCTCGATCATGTCGAAGATTTCAACCGCTTTTTTGACTTTATTTTTCTGAAGATGGCCGATGAAATGCCACTTCACTCTGTTGCCCACAACTTCATAAGCCGCCCGTGCTTCCTGGATATAGTTTTCACCGATGATTCGCACTCCGGCTTTAGCTGCCATGAGGATTTCCTCAGGAGTCCGCGTCTTGGCTGCAGCCTCAAGCTCCACACCGGCCGGAAGCTCCTCCAGGATTTTCTTGACATTGTCTTCAATCACAGCTCCATTCTCCTGCTGAAAAAGGGGACAGTCCCCTTTTTAAATTAAACCTTAATCAAAGAACTCAAAAAATTCAAGCCAAAAAGAAGACAATACTCTAAAAGCTGAGCAAGGATTATGCTATAATTGGCTGCCCTGAAAAAGGCTATTCTCTGAAAGGCTCTATATTTGATTGATCGCAAGAAGCTTGAAGCAAAATTCATCGCCCATAACTTCCGCGATTTCCGCTGGATTGACCCTAAACAGATTGTCACCGGCCAGTGGGTGCGGACGAAATGCCTGTTTGGCTGCATTGAGTACGGAAAGACAAGTTCCTGCCCTCCCAACGTCCCGTCGGTTTTGGAGTGCGAGAGATTTTTCAAGGAATACAACGAAGCTGTCATCTTCCATTTCCAGAAGAAAGTCGAAAAGCCCGAGGACCGCTTCGTCTGGACAAGAAAGGTTAACCTCAAGCTCCTGAAGCTGGAGCGAGAGATCTTCTTATCCGGCTACGAGAAGGCTTTCCTCCTTTTTCTGGATAGCTGCAACATCTGCCAGGAATGCGCGGGAAAAAGGGAGGCGTGCAAGGAACCGCGGCTTGCGCGCCCCACTCCAGAAGCCATGGCCGTCGATGTCTACGCCACAGTTAGGGAGATAGGCTATCCGATCGAGGTCCTTTACGACTATAAGCAAACGATGAACCGTTATTCCTTCTTGATGATAGAATAGGGAATCGATGACCATCCGGGAAAAACTCGAAGAGATAGAAAAGGAAATTCTTTCCCCCAAAGCCTGCCTGAGCTCTCAATCGAAAGGACGGGAACGTCCTGAAGCCCTTCATCCTCTCAGGACAGACTTCCAGCGCGACCGCGACCGGATCATCCACTCCAAATCCTTCAGGCGGCTGAAGCACAAAACCCAGGTTTTTCTGGCTCCTTTCGGCGACCATTACCGGACCCGCCTGACCCATACTCTGGAAGTTTCCCAGATCGCCCGGACAATTGCCAAGGCGCTCCGGCTGAACGAGGATTTGACCGAAGCCATTGCACTCGGCCATGACCTGGGGCATACGCCTTTCGGCCATGCCGGCGAGGAGACTCTGGCCAAGCTTCTTCCCGGAGGCTTCAGCCATTATGCGCAGAGCCTGAGAGTTGTGGAAAAGCTGGAGTACGACGGAAAAGGTTTGAACCTGACTTTTGAAGTCAGGGACGGCATTTTCCGGCATTCCAAAGGCCGGGGAGAAATCCTTGAGGAAAGCAAGAAGAACATGCCTTCCACCCTGGAAGGACAAGTGGTCAGGGTCTCGGACGTCATCGCCTATGTCAACCACGACATCGACGATGCGGTCCGGGCTGGCGTCATCCAGGAAAAGGATATCCCGTCCCGCATTAACCGGATACTGGGCAAATGGCATGCCGCCCGGATTGACAGGATGGTGGAGGATGTGGTTGGAACCAGTCTGGATGAAGGCTTAGAAAAGATCGCCTTGAGCAAGGAGATCAAAGGAGCCGTCATCGAGCTTCGCGATTTTCTCTACGATAGAGTTTATTTCAATCCCCAATCCAGGGACGAGCTGGTCAAGACAGAGAAAATTATCACCGACCTTTACCGCTATCTTCTCAAAAGGCCCGGCGAGCATATCAAACCCTATCCTGAAGGCGATTCATTGGAGAAAAGAATTGGCGATTTCATCGCCGGGATGACCGACCGTTATGCTCTCGCTCTCTACGAGAAGCTCTTCTTCCCCCATTCCTGGCCCTCCCTCTAAGTCTTATCTTAAAAAAAGGTAAAAAAAGGAACAAGCACTTTTTTTGAGAGGGCTTCGTTTCCTTTTTTTGAGAGTTTTTAGGCTGAGCTGCCTTTTTTAAGCCTCAGAATTCCATTTTTTAGCTAACCACTCATCTAAACGTTGGAACCATGCGCTCGCCAATGATTGTTAAGCGAGCTTTGGATAGAGGCTGTCCATATGATGTAACCTATCAATGGCACCAAATTCACGAGGCCGATGGCACCACTCAGTCTTGCCTGTTCATGGCCGCAAGCTTCTTTCATGATATTTACACAAGCAGGAATCCGGAACCAAAGATAGATTGCCCAAAAAAAGTTGAACAAAGGGACAAACAAGAGGACTACTGCTAATCCGCCCGATGTCATATCTGCACGGTTGGCGTGAGTGCGCATCTCTTCTAAGATTTTGTAAATCCACACTAATCCGTAAATTCCAAAGGTTATCAAGCCAAGTCCAAATGGAGCCAGTGGACTCCGGACACGGCCAAGCGGCCGACTTTGTTCATGACTCATAATTCCTCCTTTCTTTGTCGCCCATGCTGACTAAGTTCCATTTAAAAAGATCTCGTGCCGGAAGAGAGATAATAAAAAGAGAGATGATAAAATGGATGACTTCAGGCTAAAGCTTGCTCGGATCATCCGAAACTTGCGCGGGAAAAACGATTCATAGAAGAATGAAAAGGGATTTCCTTTTGTTGAGATCATCATGTGTTTTATAAAATTACTTCTACCGACATTGAAGGTTCTCATATCACAACAAAAAATGCATGTCAAGCAAACAGAGGATGTTCTCAGTTGACTAATACCCCATTCCTTGTTACTGCTTAGCCTTCCCCGAGAAAAGGAATCAGCAGTGGCCATCAAGTGCCCGAAATGTCATTACGATAATCCTGAGACTCAGAAATTCTGTGGCGATTGCGGGACACCGCTTCCTTCTAAAAGAGAAAGGAATGACCGGTATGGCGAATTGTTGATTCTCTTCGGACGCTTTGAGGAATCAATTCAAGAGATGAATCGAGCTTTAGAACTTGACCCCGTCTCACTTATAATCAATGCGAGCTTAGGTTATACATATTTAATCGCGCAGCAGCCCGACCAGGCATTAACTTAACTTCGAAAACGCTCGAAATGGACCCTGGCTTTGCCGATGCGCATCAAATTCTCGGAATGACATACGCTGATATGAATAAATTTGCCGAAGCGATTGACGAACTAAAAAACCAGGGAGCTTTCAGGGGATGCGGTCATGGCGGTCGCGGTATTTGGGGCCGTTTATGGGGCGGCCGGAAAAATTGAAGAGGCAAAGAGAATTCTTGAGGAACTAGAAGCAAAATCCCAAAAACAGCATGTCTCGCCGTACTGGATTGGCGTTTTATACGACGTATGAGGTGACCTTGATAAAGCTTTCGAGTTGATGATAAGGGCATCTGAGGAAAGAAGTGAGTGGATAATCACAATTAAAAGCAACCCATCTTTTATTCCGTTTCACTCAGACCCAGGGTACCAAGCGCTATTGAAAAAGACTGGATTAGAATAGAAATAGCAAGAACCGAGATTTCTCTCAGAAGGGTAAGAACATATAGATCATTGTCAGAAATTCTCAAGTCTGCTCGTTTTGCGTCTGCCCAGATGGGATTTTAAGAAGTCGTGTCCTACGATAAGCTATCCAGAAGAGCTTTTGCCTCTTCGAGGTCAGGAGTGTTAAATCCTTCCGTGAACCAGCCGTAAACCTCGGCGAGCATCTTTCTTGCCTCTTCGCTCCTCCCCTGTTTTTGCTTCAAGCGGCTCAAACTCATCGTGGCCCGCAGTTCCCACATCTTTGCCTGTTGTCGACGAGAAACTTCGATGGCTTGCCGGAAATACTTCTCAACTTCACTCTCAGCTTCACCCCGCATCCAGAGCAATTCAGCCTTCAGTCGATAAAGCTCGGCTTCCATGTATCTCTCATCACACTTTTGCATAATCCCGAGAGCTTTGTTGACTGCAGCAAGTCCCTCCTCTATCTCTCCAGCTTTTAGACAGGCATAGGCCACCCGGGCCAAAAGCCTGGTGAAGCAGGTCAGTGTTCCTGTCCCCTCCATGATGGCCAAGCTCTGGTGCATCTCGCCTATTCCTTCTTTGACTTTCCCTTCAAAAGTCTTTCTCTCGCCACGATAAAAATAGCCATGTGCTCCAAAATATATAAATCCATTCTTCTCGCAAATAGGAACGAGTTCTTCGGTATACTCATTGATCTTCTCAAAATCTTTCAGGAACCAATTCAACTCGCAGCCGCCTATGGCGATGATGAAAGCTGTAGTAGCGGGGTGACCCAATTTCCGGGCGATGCGCAAGGCCTCCTGAGTCTGCTTCAGGGCTTGATCAGCATAGCCCAGAATCCACCATGCCCAGGACCCAAAGCCCATGTTGAGGACTCCCAGGTCGTATCCGAAGAGATAGGCCAGAAAGCCATGCTTTTCCTGGTTGTAGACATCAATCATATGTTTGGCACATTCAACTGTCTGGACGAGTTCTCCCACATTGAGCAGAGGCCAAACATGAATATAATAAGAAATGGCCTCAAGCAACGGGTCTTTTAACTGGTCAGCTAATCGAGAAATCTTCTCTCTCAATTTGAGGGCTGTTCTGTATTGGGCAGTCGTGGAATAATATTGGGCAAGCCCAACAAGAGCTGTAAAACGTTGGGGCGTATCTCCCATTCGGTCACAAAGCTCCCTCGCTCGAACGACGGCCTGACCCAATTCAGGAGCGCCAAACCCTTTGGTCACCTGGAGTGGAACAATCAGGGCAAGCTGCAAGGCAAGTTCTTTCTGGTCACGCTCAGGTGTTTCCGGGAGCTGCTGGAGAAGCTCCAGAGCTTTTTTATAGTGGGCGATTGCCTCAGCCCCGGCAGAGAGCCGCACAGCCTTATCTCCTGCTTTATGGAGATATTCTGTAGCTTTCGGCAATATTCCTGCTTCCAGGAAATGTCGGGCGAGCTCAACAGAAATCTCTCCCGCCTGCTCGCCATAGAGCGCTTCCAGGATATTTCCCACCTGTTCGTGGAGATGTGCTCTCTCCACCTTGTCCAAGTTGTTATAGAGAAATCGCTGAAACAGGATGTGCTGGAAAAGATAAAGGGAGAGGCGCTGTCTTTCGAGCTGCCGGATGCCTTTCGCAGATACAAGATGATGCCGCTTATCGAGCTCCCTCCCGAGAAGCCTGATGAGCTCGAGTATTTCAGCCTCCTTGATGCGGGCTACAACTTCGGCAGTGAATTCTTCGCCTTCAACACTGGCCACGATCAAAAGCTCCCGGAGCTTTTCATTAAGCCTGTTGATGCGCTCTTCGATGACTGCATCCACGCGGGCTGGGAGAGTATCCCATCTTAATTTTGGGCCCTCCCTCCAACAGCCATCTTTGTCTTTGACCAGAGCACCGCGCTCTTGCATGTCACGCAGCAATTCAACGGTAAAAAGCGGGTGTCCTCTGGTCTGGCTGTAGAGCGTATCGCGGAATGCATCATCCAGCCGGTTGAGCTCCGTATCAATAAAATCGTCTACGAATTTGCGGCCTTCGGTCTTTCCGACTTCGAGTTCAATATCTCCAAAATCACGCTTGAATTCATGAAGGATCGGCTCGAGGGGATGACGTCCTTCTCCTCGGCCGAGAGCTACCTCTGCCGGCCGAAAAGCGCCTATCATAAAAACCCGGCTTCCGCCAACTCGGCGTCCCAGATGAAAGATTAAGCTCGCTGAGCCGGCATCCACCCACTGGAGGTCATCAAGGATGAGAAGCAAAGGCTTCTCTTGAGCCAGCGCCAGAAGCACCCGTGTGTATTGTTCGAAAAGGTTACTCTGTTGGAGCGCCGAATCGGCAGGAAGCAAAGACTTGCGTTCCACCAGCTTCTTTAAACCAGCCAGCCAATTTGTTAACCCGGTAGCAAATGCTTCGCTGCGTGAGACCAGCGCTCGTCCAGGTACAAAAATATTGATTAAATCCGGTCCGTTATCCAACAGCGTTTTGACTGCGAGAGGAAGAAGGTTCCACAAACGAATGGCATGCTCTCTGGAAATGACGCCAGCCACCCACTTAGCTTCGACATCTCCAGTTAAAAGACTCAACACTTCGATGAATGGCAGGTAGGGGTCTCCAATCCCTGTTTGGGCATTGCATTTTCCGGAGGCGACAATAAGGTCAGGGAACACTTCTTGAGCATGGCGAGCAAATTCCTGGAGCAAGGCTGTTTTTCCACTCCCAGCTTCACCGGTGACAAAAATCATTTGGCCCTGGCCGGAGAGACTTGCTTCCAGGCTTTTCTCAAGCCTCTCTAATTCTTGGGTGCGGGCCACAAAAACCGGCCTTTTGAATCGAATCTCTTCTTTGGCTTCAATCAGAAAAGCAGGTATTTTAGGTTTTTGGTGAGCAGATATTGCGGGCAAGCCTTCCGTAATGCTTCTCAATTCAGCCAGCAATTCCTCACTCGTCTGGTATCTCCTCTCGCTATCCTTATCCAGGCATTTCAATATCGCTGAGCTCAGCTCTTCTGAGAGCTCACTATTGAGTTCTCTCGGATTCAAGGGGATTTCTGTCTTATGTTTCAAGGCGATGCTTAAGGCTGTTTTTCCTTCAAAGGGAACCTTTCCCGTCACCATTTCATACAGCATGGCTCCGAGCGAATAGATATCTGACCGCTGATCGGCTTCCTTCCCCTCCACTTGTTCAGGAGACATGTAGTCGGGAGTCCCTATGATCATCCCTGCTTCAGTCAGCCCACTTGCTTCAAGAGACCGGGCAATCCCAAAATCCATGATGCGGGCATTCCCCTCTTTGTCGACCATTATATTCTGCGGCTTGAGGTCGCGATGAACCACACCCAGGCGGTGGGCTTCGGCTAGCCCCTCGCATATCTGTTTAGCCATGGAGATAGCTTTTTCTTCCGTTAATTGGCCTTCCCTTATGATTATTGTTTTTAAGTCCTCGCCCGGCACATATTCCATGGTGATGTAGTATGTTTCTTCTTCTCTGTTGATATCGTGCATCCGGCAGACATTCTTGTGAGTGATCTTTCGCGCGTATTTCAGCTCATTCCGGAATCGCTCGATCGTCTTTTCATCAGAAGCAATCTCGGCATTCAAGAGCTTCAAAGCTATTTCCTCTTTTATTTCTTTGTCCAGGACTTTATAGACTTTTCCCATCCCGCCGCTTCCCAATTCTTCAAGGACTTGATATCTTCTGGCGAAAAAAGTCCCTGGCAGCAATATCGTTACGGGGGTTCTCAGAGTCTTTGTGGGAGAAGGGGGTATTTCACGAGAGGGCTTTAGCGGCGTCCTGCACTTGCTGCAGTGAAAAGCGCCCTCAGGATTATCAAAATGACATTTAGGACATCTCATGGCTTGACGTTCTTTTCTTTTAAAGAAATTGCTTTTCAATCGCGATGGCCGAGCATGTTCTTGCCAACGACTTTCCCTTCCTCCTATTGTGGAAGATGATAAATCATGACAGAAGCAGATGTCAATCTGACCTGCAAACATGCAATCACAAGGAAAATTTCAGAGATTGTTTAACTTCAGTGGAAGGCTTGTTATTCAAACATAGATATTCAGCGAATATTTTTGTTCAAACTAAAGAATAAGCCTGGATTCCCATCAAAGAAGACAGGCAACTTTACCTTAAAAAAATAGCCTGTCTTTCTTAGGTAAGCAGTATGTCCCTTATTTCATTATTTTTTGAGCAGGATTTCTTCGAAGAACTTCAGAGCTTCCTCGCTGTCGATCTGGCCGAGCCAGAAAACAGCCTTTTTCCTGACTGCCGGGCTCTTGTTTGAGCGGGCGACCTCGATCAGCATCGGCACGGATTTATCCTTGGGAAGCTGGCTGATGGCAAAAACAGCCGCCTCTTTGACCTGCGCGTCTTCTGCGCTCTCGACAACATCCTTCAAGGCTTTGGCACATTCTTTTGTCGCCTTCTGACCGACCCAGAAGATAGCCTTTTTCCTGACACTGCGGTCAGCATCGTTTTTGGCGATTTCGATCAGCTCCTCGATCGCCTCTCTCTGGTCACTGAGCTGGAGTGCAAACACAATCTGCTCCTTGAGTTTCGTGTCTTTTTCTTTTTTGTTTATTTCCTTGAGATAAGCGAGGCTTCTGGCGTCCTTGTAATTTCCCAGCCAGAAGATAGCATCTTTCTTCAGCTTATACTCATAGCTTCCCATGGCCACCCGCCGCAGAAAATCGTAGGATTTGGGATGATCGTGGGAGCTTACGATAAAGACCAGCGCTTTCTGAACATCGTAATTTCCTGAATCGAAGAGCTTCTCCAGAAAATCGATGCTCTCTTCGTTCTTTGCCTCGCCAAGCCAGTAGATCGGCGCCTCTTCGAATTCATAGCTCTGGTCCAGGTCGATCATTTCCACATCGACAATTTCTGGTTTGCTGCCCGAGACTTTGTGCAGAAAAACAATGCCCGCCGGCTCGCCGCCCTTCTCTGTGGTGACACTCTCGCCGCCTTCCTTGCCCCACTTCGAAACTCTGCGCATCTTGATTTTGTTGCCCTCAACTGTGGCCCGGTAAGGTTCGGTCGAATAAACCTCGCCATGGTGATGCTTGTGCCGGCTCAGAAAGGTATAGCCCGCAAAATAAGTTTCGCCTTTTGATTTCCCAAATTCCTTCCGGGCGGCCTCAAATTTTTGCGTCAGCGAAAGATTTTTATCGATGAGATAGGCTTTTCCTTTGAGAAAGCCGGGCTGCTCCTGGCTGAAGAGGAAAGACGAAAGCAGAATGAGGAGCGCCGCTACGGCTGCTGTCCAGATGCTTCTTGTCATCTCTTTCATTTTCGCCTCCTATTTGTCGATGATTTCCTTGAGGAATTTCATCGCTTCCTCATTCTTTGATTCCCCCAGCCAGAAAATCATCTTCTTCTTCAAGTCCATATTCTGCTCTTTCCTGGCCATCTCGATTAATTTGAGGGCGGCTTTGTCGCTTCTATTCTGGCCTATGGCAAAGATTATTCTCTCTTTGACTTTGACATCATCTGTCTTGGCGTATATATCCGCGAGCAGGTCCACAGCTTTATCGCCTTTTTCCTCTCCCAGCCAGAAGATGGCTCTCTCTTTGAGATTTGGGTCTTTTTCGTTCTTAGCGATATCCATCAGCTTGTCCAGGGCTTTCCTGCTCTTGCTTTCAGAAAAGGCGTAAATCAGCCGCTCTTTGATCTTGAGCTCTGTGCTTGCTTCATAGATTTGGATAAGAGCGTCGACCATCTCTTCATCTTTACTCTCTCCGAGCATAACGATGGCCGTCTCCCTGGCCTTAATCTCAGGGTCTTTCTTGGCAATCTCAATCAGCTTGGATATGGCTTTTTTGCTTCTGTTTTCGCTCAAAGCGATAACGATTCTCTGCTTAACTTTGGGTTCTGTAGCGATCTCGTAGATTCTCAGAAGGCCATCAAGGCTTTCCTCTCCCTTTCTCTGGCCGAGCCAGACGACGGCCATCTGTCTGACTTTGCTGTCCGGGTCCTTGGATGCTATTTCGACCAACAAGGGCACGACTTTGGGATCTTTGGACTGGTGGAGTACAATCAAAGCCCTTTCCCTGAGCTTTGGGTTTTCTTCCTCCTTGATAATTTTAACTATGATCGGGAAAGCTTTCTCCTCGTCCATATTCAAAAGCGCATTCAGGGCATAGAGCTTCAGTTCGAGCTCCTCATCTTTTTTCTTTTCTTCTCTCACAGCGCCATTGATGTATGTTCTGTATTCGCTCAGACCTCTTTTGAGCAGGTCTTCGGCAATTTCGATCCGGAGATATTTGGCATCTTTCGCCCAGGAGCTGTCCGAGAATCTTTCGATTAGGGAATTGAGCTTCTCGAGGGCTTCTTTCTTCGTCTCGAGCTGGGCTTCAAGACTCTCCAGGGAGTCAGCGAGTTTGTACATGCTGTAACCCAGCCAGTAGAAAGAATCGTCCAGATAGGCGCTTTTCGGGAAGTCTTTGATTATTAGGTTCAGCGACTCGATCGCTTCCCGCCAGTTTTTTTGATAGATTGACTGCCTGGCTTTCTTGTAGGCGTCAACGGCCTCGTCTTTTTCCTGGGTAAAGAGAAAACCTCCCAGGATTAACGTCAAAGCCAGACACAAGGCAATCGATTTCATGCGTTTCATTTTTAGCCTCCTTAACCTTATATCTTCTGCAAGATTTCCATTTTGAAGAGTACCCCTCTCTGGTCGATAAAATCCTTGATCAGAGCAGGGGTATGTTTGTCGTCGCGTTTAAGGTTGGAAATCTCCTTTAAAATAATGTCCACGTCTTCAAGAAACTGAAGCGCGGAGGGATCTTTTTCCGAAACGATCTTCTTCAAGAGCAGATTCTGGAGGATGAGGCTGCGGGCGAACTCTCTGTCCATGACGACGGTGTCTTTTTCTTTATCCGAATAGTTTGCATACTCAACCAGGATCGGCTTAAGGTCTTCGATGAATTCTTGAAGGATGGGCTGGTAGGAGCTTGCCGGTGCGGCGGCAGCGGGCTGCGGGGCGGCTTTTTCGCCCGGAGCGAACCAGAATCGTCCGATGATTATGCCGACCACCAGGACGGCGAGGAGGCCTGCAGCGGCGTAGGCCCACTGGGGTACAGCCAAAAAACTCTTCTTTCTCTTCGGCTTTTCAGGGATTCCTGAGTCGATTCGCTTCCAGCATTTTTCCCAGTTTGCCTCAGGGACGGCAACCTGTGCCTCATCCAGCGCTTGAAAAACTTTTTGGGTATAGGCCAGATCCTGGGCGCACTCCGCGCATTCCTGGATATGGCTCTCCACCTCGGCTTTCTCTTTTTCGCTCAGTTCGCCGTAAAGATAGAGAATTATTCGCTCTTCATACTTTTTGCATCTCATAGCCTTTCTCCATGATCAGGCCTTTAAGGTGTTCCTTGACTATGGAGATCGCTCGAAAAAGCTGCTTTTTCACGCTCCCTTCTGTGGTTTTCATGTAATCGGCGATTTCCTTGGTGCTCAGGTCCTGGTAATGCCTGAGGATGAACACCATTCGTTGCTGGCCTGATAATTTACTCAAAACCTGGTTGATTTTCTCCCGGATTTCTTCCTTATGCCTGGCGTCTTCTGGATTGAAGCTCCGATCGTCGCCGGAGATATTCTCCAGATTCTCGATATCCATATTCTTGTCTTTGCCTTTTCTGTTTCGCCTCAGATAATCGATGCTGCAGTTGATGCCGATGCGGTAAAGCCAGGGCGAGAAGTTTGCTCCGTTTTTAAAGTCGAATTTGTCCAGGAAGCGGTAGGCTTTGATGAAGGTTTCCTGGAGGATGTCCTCGGCGTCCTCGGCGTTTTTCGTGTACTGGTAAGCCAGGGCGAAGATTTTGTGTTTATTTTCTTCAAACAAGACTCTCAAAGCCTCCTTATCTCCTTCCTGGGCCAATCTGACTAAAATTAACTCGTCCATGCGCTATTTATATCACAAATCCTGAGCATTTTTTCTCTTCATAAAGCAAAACGCAGGGCAGGGCCCTTTAGTTGACAACAAAAGGGAAAAAATTTAGAGGAAAATATGGGCACGCAGCAAAAAAGAAGAAAAGGGGACTGGACATATTGTGATCGCAGGAGAAGCTGAAGCTGCGAGCGATGCGTGGCGGTAACCGACGTGGAGCTATCAGTCAGCACAATCGTGTCTTTGCGAGCGCAACGAAGCAATCCCATACATCTGAAGAGATTGCCACGGCGCTCCGCGCCTCGCAATGACTTTGTTGGATTGCTTTGCTTCGTTCGGCCGCTCGTTGTGACAATATAACAAGAATAATTGCGCCGATATAATATCGTAATGTATTCTGTTTTTTATCTTTTAGAGCCAAGAAGGTCGCGGGCCATGTATGTGCCGAAGTAATAGCATGCGATCAATTTTTTCTTGTCCTTGGAAAGGTCTGACGGCCAGTATTCCCAGAAAAGCTTCTCCGAATCGCCATTTTTGGGCTTTGGCAGATTCTTCGGCCACAGGTCTGACTCCATGTAGTTCTTCCACTTTGACGGGTCAGGTGAAATAATTTTGCATTCGGCCGTAACATATTTCCTGACGTCGATTCCTGTTTCCTTGAGAATCTGGTCATAGATTTGCTCCAATTTCTCCTTATCCGGAAAGACTTCTTCTATCTTCTGCTTGAACCAGACATAGGCATTCGTCCTGTCGAAAATCTCTCTATCGTTCACGTAAATCTCTTTGGTTAAAATATCCAGAGTGCGCTGGGCAATGCCAAGAATGTCCGTGTATTCCTGATGGGTTTCCTGGGTGGAAAGGGGCGAGCACATGATGCTGTAAATCATCGACAGATTGTATTTTTCCTTGAATTCCGGCGTTCGCGTTATATCGAAGATTTCGGCAAAAGGCGTGACGTTGACCACACCTCCGTCAAAATACTCGTATTTCCTCATTTCGACCGGCGGGAAGATGCAGGGGATTGTCGTGCTGGCCATGATGACGTCTACCACGCGGTCCCGGTACTCAGGCCGTGTCGGGTCGACTCCAAGATATTTTCCGGTCTGGTATTCAACAATGCCAATTCTCAGATAGGTATCCGTCTCTTCCAGAATACGAAGCAAATCCTTGCTCGTTTCGGTCAATATTTTTCTTAACTCTTTGTTTGTAAACAGGGAGTCCGTTTTTTTCAGCTTGCACAGCAGACAAATTCCGGGCAGAATGCCGTAAAGAATCAAGGTGCAAAGGGAATATTTAAACTTGAACGCCGGCACCCCTTTCTCAATCTGGTCGAACCAGAGGTCTTTTCCAAGTTGAAATTTATCCTGGGCGATGACAGAGGCGTTCATCGCGCCCGCAGATATGCCGCAGACAATCTTAAACCTCTCTCCTTTATCGAGGATATGATTGTATATATGGTCGACTGCGCCATACTGGAAAGTCCCTTTTACCCCGCCGCCCGAAAGAAGTAAGGCTTTTGCTTCTTGTCTCGCATTTGACATGGTCAAGCCTCCTTATTTTTCATTTTCAGCTATATATTTTGAATAATCGATTTCGAATACTCAGAGATTGTTAGGGATCAAAAATTTTTTGATATATGAGATGCGTGAGGCGACTCCAATTTTTTAAAGCGCCTTTACAGGTCCTATGATTTCGACCCGGACCGGATATCCTTCCAGCTCTTTGGGCAGCTTGACGACAGTTTGCGCCTGCGGCCTATCCAGGCCAACAACGATCGCCGGTTTTCCTTCTTGGTCCTGGCCAATCCCGACAGAAACGACTCCCTCCATGGCCAATAGCCGCTTTTCATTTTTCTTTTTTACTTCACGAATTGAAGACAAGGCGCAATCTCCCCATGTCCTATATTTTGGCCCCAACAGGCTCAAAAAAGCAAGTCCTCCATTTCCCTCTCGATCGAATCTCTTTGCTCATCAGGGGGAAAAAGATGCTTCCTTGGTTGGACCCTTAAGCGACCTAACAGGGGTTTCACCTAAACCTCAAGAATGATCGAAGCGAGAAAGCCGCTTTTTCCAGGTCGTTCCGTGCGCTCGAATGCATGAGTCCCAATCTTTTTATAACCTGTTGAGGGGCTATGCCTCGCTCGCCATGACAATCTCTGCCAACACTATCGGGATCCAAACACAGCAGTTTACAAGCTGAGGTTCAGGCTAGAGAACACATTCTGGATCCGGTTGAAGATGGTCGTTGTATCGCTGCCGGCAAAAAGAAGTCCGACGAGGTTTCTGTTATTATCCAGAACAGCCGAGCCGCTGTCCCCTCCCTGGCTCATCGCACCACCCATAAGCTGGTCGGTGAAGCGGGCAATTTTGCCTGTGCCGTACTGGACATCGACAGTCAGATCGACCTGAATGATTTCGCCTGTTGTCAGGCCAGTGGTTCGTCCGCTCTTCTTGACGGCCATACCCAGGGTGCCCTCGGCAATCCCCTGGATGGTTCCGATTTCAAGGATTTCCGGGCTGACATCGCTGTCATTCACAGGACGGGCAATGGCTGCGTCGACAAGGTTGTCCTCGGCCTGAAGGGTGATGGAGCGGAGCCGTGACCTGCTACCCACAATTTTGGCACCGAGGTTGAGCAAGCCGGCGACAAGACGGGCAATACCACAGCCGCCCGGCGGCTGGGATTCCTGAAAGACAATCGTGACGAATTCAGAGAGGTCAGCGATGCGGTCTTGGGGCCACTTTCCGCCGTCATAAGGGCCGGGCTGCAGAATCGGGTCGCCGATCGAAGCGTCGTTGCTGTTCGCCAGGACATGATTGTTGGAGAGGATGTAGATCTGGCCCTGCTTCCTCACCAGACAGCCCAGAGTGCCGGCCGTGATATCCCGGTGCCCGATGCTGACTCCTCCCGGTGCAGGACGCCATCTGTCTGTCCTGGCTGGGAAGGCGCGAATGACGCCTGTCTCGATTACGTCTGTGGGAATGTTGTCTATCGTCTTAGGAACCATATGCTTCTTGGAGAGCTCTTTAACAGCCATCTTCTTTGTCACCGAGCAGATGATCGAGAGGTCTGCAGTTTTCTTTCCCTGGGAAATTTTGTAGCCGACTCCTGTGGCGACGACGTTTCGTCTCTTAAGAAGATCGAGGCGGGTTTCCCTGAGAATGTCCTTTGTTGCTGAAATGTCGACTTTCATAAGCTCCTCCTTCTGATAAATTTTTTATGGCAACTCGCGAAAAATAATGGCAATTATCAAAGGCAGGAAAAACGAATTATAATCCACAAACGAAAGAATAGCCATATCTGATGCATATAAATCGCTTTTTTCTTCTGCTCTTCTATAGAAATGTTCTTTCTTTCCAAAAGGGATTAGTCGCAAAAGCGGCTAATAAATTGAAACGTTGATGATGATTAAAGAGACATAATATCTTATTTATGAATTTTAAGCAAAAATTGAACTGTTATGATGAGAAGACGAGAGATACGATAAGCTCTTCTAAATAAATAGCGTGTCCCATTATTCATTATTAGCTAATACGAACACATCAAATAAAATGTCATTGCGAGCGTAGCGAAGCAATCTCATAAATTTAAAGAGATTGTCACGCTCCCTCCGGTCGCCCGCAATGACATGCTGATTGCCGCATTCTTTTCTGTCGTTCGCAGTGTAAAATCACCCGATACGTTTGTATTAGTTTTATAAAAAAATATTCCCTGATAGTAAATGTCTTTCCCTTTAAATAGCGCCGAAAATCTTGAGGAGCGCAACCGTCAACGCAGAGCCTCCCAGAGCGCCCTGAAAACGCGACTTCCATTTTTTTGACCTGATGGATTTTTCCAGAGCGGTCTTCGCGTCGACGCAGGCTTTCAAGGAGTCGTCGCATTTTTTCAATTCTTCTTCGGTGATACCGATCTCTTTTTCGGCGCTGGCCAGGCTTTCTTCAAGGGAGCCGATCTTTTTCTCGTTGTCCTGGCTGATTTCCAGCTGCTTATTGTACTTTTCCAGACAGCTTTCTCCATCCAGGAATAAATTTAAGGTCTTTACGCCGCCGTCACGGGTGAGATGAAAATTTCCTGTCTGTAAAAGGCTGTATTCAGTCGGAAC
Organism: uncultured Eubacteriales bacterium; assembly: GCA_964550165.1. Classification (GTDB taxonomy): domain Bacteria; phylum Acidobacteriota; class Aminicenantia; order Aminicenantales; family Aminicenantaceae; genus CAZJYC01. The sequence continues at coordinate 19,435 of CAZJYC010000002.1, read as the reverse complement.
TCTTTTGTTGAGCTCTTTCGCCAGTTCGTCAGGGGTTAAAGTCGCTGTCTTTTTCTTTTCCTGTTCAAGCTTTCTCGCCAGGTAATTTTTTTCATTCTGCAGCTTAGCAATATTGGCATCCAATTCTTCTCTCGCTTGTTTGTATTTATCTCGATCTACTCTCAACTGCGCTTTTTCTTTTTCCGCTGTTGTCTTGAAATTGTCATAGTCCTTCTGTAGCTCTTCGAATTTCTTGTTTGCCGCTTCGTATTTGGCGCTCCATCTGTGGGCAACAATAGACTGGACAAGAAAGAAAATGAGAATTGCGATGGCAGCGATGACTACAGCATTGATGACTATGTTTTTCACATTTGTTGTCATCATTCCCTCCTTTTATTTTTTTTATCAAACTTTTTCAGGGGAGAGGTTCAGGTTATTTCTGTCTGTTGGACGCTCTTTTCCCCTGCTTCTCTTTTCATTATCTCAGCTACCCAGCGTATGAGAGGATATAATACAGAAGTCCCCATGTCAATTTATAAAAACAGTAAAATCAACTTTTTTATTGAAAAATTATACCGAGAAATTCATGAAAGGGATGAGCTGAAATGCTTTCACTGATTCTTCTGCTTTTATCGCCAGTAAAAATTATATAGCCTTTTTTGACTTTCCGCGAGTGACTTTGAATGAAATATTCTAAGTGCCTCAGCCGGGACTTTATTATGTTCTCGCCCCATTTAACTTCGAGGGGAATCCATTTATCCTGATAGTCTATTATCCAATCGACCTCTCTGCCGCTGTAATCTCTCCAGTAATAAAGCTTTCCTCTCATTCTATTTGCTTTCATGAACCTTAAGACAGTAAGTCCAACCCATTGTTCGAAGAGTCTTCCCCAGTGCTCAGACATAAAATCTGAAGAGCCGAGAACCTCTGCCGCTGAGTTGGCAACTCCGGTATCAAAAAAAATAATCTTTGGAGATTTCTGGACTTTTCTTCTTTCACCTGCCGGAACAAGCGACTCAATTCTTTCGATAATGAGACAATCTTCAAGAATCCTGTAATATTCGGAGACAGTTGTATGACGGACGCCTATATCTTGAGAGAGAGACCTCAAGCTGACAATCTTTCCTGATTCCTCAGCAGAAATTTTGAGAAACTTTGCGAAAGCGCCAATTTTTCTGAGGATCGACTCGGCTCTCACCTCTTCTTCAAGGTAAGTCGTGACATAGGAGTAAATAAGCTCCTCAGCCATCTTTTTTTTGCCTTCGTGAACAAGTGTAAAGACTTCGGGAAGCTCGCCGTACTTAAGGATATCTTTCAGCGTTTCAGTCGTATGAGGTTTGATTAAGTTTTTATACTCATCCATAAACAAGGGGTCCATTCTGAAGCTTATGACTCTGCCGGGAAGAAGATTGATTCCTGCTCTTTTTAATTTTCTTGCTGATGATCCTGTAATGGCGAATACTTTTTTCTCTTTATCGATAAGAATCTGAACAATATCAAGAAGTTCAGGGATTTTTTGAACCTCGTCGATAAAAATATGTCTTTCTTTTGCTGCCAGGATTTCTTCTTTTACCAGAGAGGGATTTCTTTCAAACTTGATCCTTTGTAAAGGATCCATGAGGTTATATTCCAGATGCGGAATTTCTTTAAAAATTTTTGTGACCAGAGTCGTCTTTCCTGTTTGCCTTGGACCGAGCAGAAAGAACGATTTATCGCTATTTAGCGATTCTTTTAAATGATTCTCAAGAATTCTGTCTATCATACTGGCCATTTTAGGCGAAAATGGTCAATAAATCAACCATTTTTGTCAAAAAAGTGTGGGCGATAAAGGACAGTCCAATTTTTCAAAAAAGTTGCCCGTTCGCATTTTTTGGCTTATGATTATTAAGGAGTTTTGCGATGAAAGTGATTAGCGATTCCCTGAGTTTGTCGACACGTGGGTTTAGCGACATGAAAGACCTCACCGCTGAGGTCTCGAAAAAGCTCTCTTCGAGCGGGCTAAATGACGGCATCGTCAATTTGTTCGTCCCCGGCTCGACCGGCGGCCTGACCACAATCGAGTACGAATCCGGCCTGGTCAAGGACTTCTCCGAGCTCATGGAGAAAATAATCCCGAGCGATAAGACCTACCACCATGATGCCCGCTGGGGAGACGGAAACGGCTTTTCCCATGTCCGGGCTTCGCTCCTTGGCCCTTCTCTGACCGTTCCCTTTGCCGGCGGCAGGCTGAGCCTCGGAACCTGGCAGCAGATTGTCTTTATAGATTTCGACAACCGCTCCCGCTCCCGCACGATCATGCTTCAGTTTATTGGGGAATGAGTCAGAGCAGATATAGAAACCAGGACTTTTAAAATCAACATAGAGGAGAAAAGAGGACGTAGACGCTTTTATGAAAAATCAATTTATCGCTTTTTTGGAAACAACTATTGAGTTTAAAATGTTTTAAGTATCAGAAAAGAGAATGTTCGTATTTTTAGATAAATTATATCAATAAATAATGTGCCCTATTCTTTAAAATGACCGAAATTAAAGACAAACTGAAACAGCTCAAGAAAGAGCGGGAAACGCGCGGCCGCTCCGTTTCAATATCTAAGTCGAAGCGTGTTCAAGACACCTGGGAAGAGATCGATAAATCCGAGGAGATCTCCGTCAAAGAGAAGCTCGAGCGCCTCATCAGCCTCACCCGCGAAAAAAAACCGCCTAAACCCAAAGCCGCTCCGGCCTTCGAGCCCGAGAAAAAAGAGCCCCTTCTTTTCTTCGAAAACCCCCACCCGCTCGACACCCGCTACGGAAAAATAACCATCTCCTCAGGCCTCGCCGTTAAAGGAGAGATCCTCGCTTGCCTGAGCCGGGACACCGCCTTCGAAAACCTCGACCTCTCAACTGCAGTTTTCATCGACCTCGAGACAACAGGCCTCTCAGGCGGAACAGGAGTCATACCTTTTCTTGTCGGCCTCGGCTTTTACCGCGACGAAAAGTTCTATGTCGCCCAGTTTTTCCTCGGCGAGCTGGCTGAAGAGCCACGAATGATCCAGGAGCTTGCCCAGTTCTTTTCTGAGATGAACTTTCGCTCCGTCATCACCTTCAACGGAAAAGGCTTTGACATGCCCCTGCTCGAGACCCGCTTTATCATCCACCGCCAGCCCTTTGCCCTCAGCGAGCTTCCCCATCTCGATTTCCTCTACTCGGCCCGCTCCCTCTGGCGCCACAAGCATGAAAGCTGCCGGCTCTACCATCTTGCCCGCGAGGTCGTCCAGGCAGACCGTTGCGAGGATATCCCTTCAGCCGAGGTTCCCTTGCGCTATTTCCAGTATCTGCGGACAGGAAGTTTCGAGTGGATCGAGCCCGTCCTTTATCATAACCAGGAAGATATCCTTTCCCTCTTGGGCGTGGTCGTCCTCGGCTCTCTCATTTTTTCCGAGGCCGCGGAGGAGGAGCTCGCCGATGCCATGGACTTTTACGGAGCAGGGAAGATCATGGAGAGAGCGGGCGAGGTCGAGAGATCTGTCCGCTATTTCGAGCGCGCCCTTAAGGGAAAATTATCCGGCGAAGTCTCGCTCCTGGCACGCAGGAAGCTTTCCGCTTATTTCAAGAAAGGCGAGGATTGGGAGAGGGCTGTTTCCCTCTGGAAGGAGATGACCTCTTCGAACACGATCTCCCTGAGCCAGCTTTTTTCTTTCCGGGAGTTGGCCATGTACCTTGAGCACAAGGCTAAAAAGTATGAAGAGGCAAAGAAGATTACAGAGGAAGGGCTAGTCCTCTCCATGGGTTTTTCTTCTTATTACGAGAGAGATTTTGCCCACAGGCTGGAAAGGCTAAATCACAAAATCAAGGCCCAGAAAGGAGATGTTATTACAAATCCCCGAAAGAGGAGTCAAAATCGCTAGGTGCGAGGCCCGAATGGCTTTGGCGGCCCCTGTGTTCATTCTTTGCCAGGAGCGAACCGACGTGGCAATCCTGTGTATAAATGACATTGAGAGGAGCGAAGTGAAGAAGTAGCCCCGTGAATTGTCTTTGCGAGCTTAGCGAAGCAATCCCATAAAATAAAATTATTAAAACGATTACCATGGAACTCAAAACTTTCCGCGATTACCTGAGATCCCGCAAGCTCAAATTCACCCGAACCCGCCGTCTTATATTCGAAGAAATTCTCTCCGGACAAGAAATTCATCCCAATGCTTATGAAATCCACCGCACTTTGAAAGCCAAAGGCCATAAGGTCTCTCTGGCCACCATCTATCGGACGTTAAACATGCTGGTTAAAAGCGGCCTGGTGAGCCAGATCGACTTCGGAGAAAACCACAGCCACTACGAGCCTGAAGTCGCCCGTTTAGTCCATGGCCATCTGGTCTGCCTCTCCTGTGGCAAGGTCAAAGAATTTTCCCATAAGAAAATTAAGTCAATCCTGAACAGAATTGGCAGAGAAAGCCATTTCAAGACGGACAAATTCTCCATTCAGGTCTTTGGCTACTGCAAAAACTGCCAAAAGAGATAGCACAATCTTGTCATTGCGAACCCCGGAGGGGTGAAGCAATCCCATAAAATGTAATCAGCAAAAAGTTGCCTCTGCCCATTTCTTCGTGGCATAATAAGGGCACAAATTTGGTGCGCCTGTAGCTCAGCTGGATAGAGCATCTGACTACGGATCAGAGGGTCGGGGGTTCGAATCCCTCCAGGCGTACCAGCTTTTCCCCTGTGGATTCCTGATTTTGCTTTCAGCCTGAGTCAATTAAACTGAGCCTTTTTCACTCAATTTGTCCACACCATTTAAGAAATACCCCCTTATGCCTTGAAACAGGAACTGCTCCCTGTTCCTCTTTTTGAATTAATGTGATATAAGCAGCATCTTCAGGGAGAAGAAAATGAATATGGATGCAATCGTTTCTTACTGCGGTATAATCTGTCAGGGTTGCCCCATTTACTGGGCAACAAAATAAAAGAATATAGAAAAAAAAGAGAAAATGAGAAAGGTGATCGCCCGCCTAGGCAGTGAGCACTACGGGACAGAATTCAAGCCGGATGATATTACAGATTGTGACGGATGTCGGAAAGAGGGAGGAAGGCTTCTCCGGGTTTCCAGTGATTGCCCAATAAGGAAGTGTGCCAGAAAGAAGGGGCTTGAGAATTGTGCTCATTGCCCAGAGTATGCCTGTGAGAAACTTCAGGAGTTTTTTTCGAAGGATCCTCAAGCCAAAGCGATCTTAGAGGTTATAAAGAGCACACTCTGAGCTCAAGCTAATATCTTATTCATAATATTTCTGCTTGGACCAGAGACCTGCCGTAACCTTTCCTCTGATATTTCTTGAAATAAGTCCGGATGCAGTGGGTGAACATGTAGCCATCGGCCTCGACTCCTCTTTTTTCAGCACGTTCCTGAAATTGACATGCTTTTTGAGGCGTGCTAATTGTATAGAAAGAATATAAGAGAAGGCCATGAGACAGAAAGATAGTAAAACTCGAAAGATTTTCTCTTATCCCTCGTCTAAAAAATGAAAGGTCGAAAGATGATTTGCCCGCTATGCAACGCAGAAAATCTTCCTGACAGCCGATTCTGCCACAAGTGCGCCACGCCTTTATATGCCGCGAAAGATGTTCCTTTTCCTCACACCCTGACTTTGGAAAAACCGGTGGACAGGCTCTCCCGCGGCTCTATTTTTGCCGGAAGATATGAGGTTATTGAAGAGCTCGGCAGAGGAGGCATGGGCAGAGTCTACAAGGTCTTCGACCAGAAGATTAAAGAAATCGTGGCGCTTAAGCTTTTTCATCCTGAAATCAGTGTCAATGAAAAAGCCATCGAGCGCTTCAGGAATGAGCTGAAGTTTGCCCTCAAGATTTCTCACCGGAATGTCTGCCGCACGCATGACCTCGGTGAAGAGGGATACATGCATTTTATCACCATGGAGTATGTGGATGGCGAAAACTTAAAAGGATTCATCAAAAGAGCAGGGCAGTTGACGCCAGGAAAAGCCGTAAGCGTCGCCAAGCAAGTCTGTGAAGCGTTGGCCGAAGCCCACCGCCAGGGCCTTGTCCATAGAGATTTAAAGCCGCAAAACATCATGATTGATCGAGAAGGCAATGCGCGGATTATGGATTTTGGCATCGCGCGATTTGTAGAGGCTGAGGGCCTCACCGGCTCAGGAGTAATGATTGGCACGCCGCAATATATGTCCCCCGAGCAGGCTGAAGTCAAGGAAGTCGACAGGCGTGCAGACATCTATTCGCTCGGAATAATCCTCTATGAGATGCTGACCGGTAAGGTTCCTTTTGAGGGCGAAACGCCGTTGATTATCATCATCAAGCACAAAAGTGAGCGAGCAAAAGATCCCCGGGAGCTCAATCCTCATTTGCCTGAAGAAGTGACACAGCTCGTATTCAAGTGCCTGGAGAAAGACAGAGAGAAGAGGTATCAGAGTGCAGAGGATTTGCTCAAGGAATTATCCTTGATCGAACAAGGATTGCCCACTGCAGAGAGAATGATTGCCAAGAAAGCCGCGGCTGCCAAAAAGGAAATAACAGTCACTCTTCGTTTGAGAAAGATTGTCCTGCCAGTTTTAGCTTTTGTCATTTTAGCCGTTGTTGCCTTATTTATCTGGAATCCTTTTTCCCGAAAGCAAGGCCCTTCTCCGACAGGACAGCAAATTTCCAAGGAGGGAAGAGTGTTTATGACCACTCCTTCGCGTCCAAAAAAAAGCCATCTGAAGCGCATAAAGAAGCGGCTCCCTTGATATTAAAAGTGACTGCAGACATTGCCGATATTCTAGCGACTCCTGAGATCGGTGGGAAGGTTCTAATCAGGGTGGCTGTCAACACTGTTTTAAAAGCAGAGCCGAAGCAAGGAGAGTGGTACAGAGTGACTTTGGAAAAGAGAGGAATCATTGGCTATGTTCATGAACTGCAGGTTAAAGAGGTCAGTGAAAGAGAATTGGTTCAGCCGGAAGCGACAGGTCCAACGCGGAGAAGGTAAGCAGAGAGCTCTAAAATAGAGGCAAAAAAACAAACATTTGAGAAGTCCAAATCGGAAAGAAATATCGCGCCTTGGCTTAACTCTGAGCTTTTAAAAAGCGAGATGGGATAATCGGGGAGAAAGTGCGCCCGCCGCGACAGCCCAGCCCAAAAGCAAAATCCTATATTTCCTGATGAATAAGAGCAGGAATTTCAAACCCGGCGATACTTCGTATTCCCTCCTTGACATTAAAAAGCTTTTGGGCAAGCCATAAGGCAAAAGTTAACGTAACTAAAATAACGGGAGGTAAAATGTCAACTTTGAAAGAATGTCCTAGTTGTCATCGTAGGCCGAGTTTGGGTTCTCATTTTTCGGTCTATCAGTGTAATGAGTGCGACAGATATTATTGTTATAATTGCCCAGGATCGAATTCTGGGAGCAGATGTCCGCACTGCTATTCTCAAAAAAGAAGAGAACATGCTACTGTTCGTGGATAAGAGGCTCAAATAGATCCCTATTATTCCCCTAACCGCTTGAGTGTATAATTCCGCAAGGCCATATGCTGACCGTACAATTTGCCCCCTGCCTGGCGTGTGATTCTGGATCTGGATAATTGACATCATTTTTTGTCATGATTTATACTTCCTCACGATTGTTGGAGGGGAGAATAAGAGCTAAAATGCGGCTTTGGCGAGTGCCGCCGAAAACTAATTTCTTCTTATATTTATAAAGAGCTGGAAAGAGATGCAGTAAATCCGACGGGAGTCTAAAGCTAGAAGCAGAGGAGGTTGGTATGGCTTCCATTCTAAAAAACGGCGTCAAAATGCTGGGAATAGGCCTTCTGCTAATCTTATTCTCAGGTTCCGCACAGTTGCAAATGATGAAAAAATTCAATAGTGGTACACCCGTCTTTGAAAAAGATCGGAGTGTAATCCCTATTGACTTGAAAGGACATCCTATTTATGTAAAAGCAAGAATCAACGACAGTCAGAAGGAGTATAAGTTCATACTGGATACAGGTGCCCCAACCATAATAGACGAACGGCTGGCAAAAGAGCTGAACCTGGAGAAGGGAGCGGAACTGCCGATGGGCCAGGAAGGGAAAAAGGCCTATCTGGCAAGGAAAGAGGTAGTTATCGGCTTAGGTGACATAAAAGTAAAAGATTTTATTGTCGTTGTGACTGATCTGCCTGAAATTCTTCACCCTTGTCCAAACATAGACGGATTTATCGGTTCGGATTTCTTAAGATTTTTTCAAGTAACGATTGACTACAGACAAAAAAGAATAGTCCTTTCGCGCAGCGACTATCCTTTAGACTCTGTGGCTGGCGCTTACGAAGCGGACATCCAGCTACTCTTTCCGTTCCGGTTTCCTTTGGTAAAATACAAGATCGATGAAGACATCGAAGCGCAAGCCATGCTGGATACGGGGTCTCCTTTTTCTTTGGTGTTTCCGTTATCGCTAATTGGGAGACAAAAATTCTCAGAGCATAACAAGCCCATTAAGTCAAAGGGACTCATAGCCAAGTGGCCGTTTACCTCGGCAGACTACAATTATCTTGCGCGAGTTAAAAGCATTAAAATAGGAGCCCTGGAAATTGAGGATATCCCGGTCCTTTACGCAGAATTACCTGGAAATATATCGTACTCGCTATTAGGGAACGATTTCTTGTCTCACTTTTTGGTAACCATCAATTACCCGAAAAACAAGCTATTCATGCTGCCTTACGGGGATTTGGAATTCAAGAACAACTTATTCTCAACAGGACTGGGGCTGGTGAAAGATAAAAGCGAGAGGACTGTTGTCCAAGGTTTCTGGGAAGGGTCTTCAGCCGATAGAAGCGGTATCCAGTTAAATGACGAGATTCTCGAGATCAACTCGAGAAGCACAAAAGCTCTAACGCTTAGGGAAATAAACGAGATTCTTGACAATGATAGGATCGAGACTATTGAGCTTCTGATTAGAGGGCCTCAGGGCGAGAAAAAACTGGCCTTGAGAAAGGAAATGCTGTTCCCCGAAATTAAGGACCAGTGAAATCCATGCCTGTATCAGCCCTTGCGCTAATCAAAGCTGGTTCAGATTATATCTATGATGATGAAGAAAGATACAGGGCTGTTATCCCAGAAGAAGCCAGAAAAATGTTTGAAGCAGAGGGGATCAGAATTATCGATATATATGCTATTTGTGGATGGCTGGATGTGCTTCCTATTCCAAAAAAAATTCGGGAGTCTTGCAGTTGGGATGAAAAATTCTTCAGGCAGGTAACTGAGATGGCGTTAAGATTGAGCAAAGAGCCTTCGGTTAAAGGAATGTCAAGACACCTGGTTCTGTATGGGGAAAAAATTTAAAAACGATAGGCGAAATTATCGCTCGATAGATCCCTGCTATCCCCCTAACCGCTTCAAGGTATAATTCCGTAAGGCCATATCCTGTCCGTACAAATTGCCGCCTGCCTGGCGGGTGATCTGGATCTGGATGATATCCGTGTTAAACAGCCCTCCGATGTTTGCGGTGACCTGAAGCGTCAGGATTTTTGATCTTTTGTCGTAGCCCCATGTGCCCTGCAGATTGCCCACAATGCCCATCACAGCTTGCTGGCCTGATAGCTGGCCGTTGGGCAAAAGGCTCAGAGTCATCGTTGAGCCGATGATTCCATAGGCATTAATGTCGATCTGCCATTTTCCAGGAGATATTTCACCGCCCACAACCTTGGCTTTGACATCGACCGTCGCCTCGCCTCCGTTGCTGCTTATCAGCACAGCTCCGTGATGGGCACCGATGCCGGCGTCGAGCGTAAGGGTCAATCCGGATTCCCTTCGCTTGATCTGGAAAAAGTCTCCTCTTTTCTTGAAATCCCACTTAAGATTTCCCGCTCCAGCATTTTTGATATCGATATGCAGGACTTTCTGTCTTTCCTCTTCCACAGTCCCAAAATCTATCTGGGAAGGCCTCACTTCAAGCACCGCGCCTTTTTGAACAGAGGCTGTTACTGGAACGACAGCCTTGCCGCCCTGGCTGTCGATGGTGATGCTGCCTTTCAAATCTCTGGCTTTTGATGTATCCAGGACAGCTTCCAGAATCTCTCCGTGGAGCTGCAGTTCCAGCCACTCTGGTGATGCGATGACCCGCGGTTCGAGCTCACCGCCCCCTGTGTTCGTCAGGCGGATTGTTTTTGTGGCTCTGGCAAGGGCATTGACTTTACCGAAGTCGATTTTGGCTTCGGACAATTCCAGTTTAGGCTTCTTTGCTTCTTCTTCGACCTGCACAAACACCCGGACTGTTTTGCTTCCGCCTTTGCCCCTGTCGCGGACATGAATACTGCCCCGGTTATTTCCAGGCCTGGGATTGAGCTTCATCTTGAAGTAGCCTTTGTGCTTTTCCACTTCGATCCAGTCGTCGCTGCACTCCACTGCCCAATCCAGCTCGCCGCCGCCGTCGTTGAAGACATCGATGATTTCTTCTGGAAGCTTTTCTCCTGGCTTGACGTTCTTGATTTCAATATTGGCATCAGACACATTGAGTATAGGCTTTTCGGGGGAGGGCGCTAATTGAGTGGCTTTTCGGATAACGCTGCTTTTTCCAAGGGCAACCTCGGCAATCGTTTGGTCCAGGTGGCGCTGGGGAATTTGCTTAGTCTCATCTTTGAGGCGGGGAAGGATATAATCATAAACTTCATTGATCGAGACGAATCCATCTACGTTGGCGTCGACCTTGCCTGAACGCAGGGCATCAACTAAGTGCCTTGTAAATGCGCTTGGGCCGTCAGTGTCCGTGGCATCTTCAGAGAGTTCGCGGGCACGGGAACTTGTCAGCACGAAACGCCCCTCTCCGGTCAGATTCCTGGGGAGGTCAACTCCTTTGAAACGGCCGCTGTGGCAGCAGTCCAGAATGATAACGTTCCTGTTGCTGCTCGAATGCTGGATCATGCTGTTGATAATCTGGTCTGATATGCCCGTGGCAATCAATATGTCGGTGCGGGTATCCCTGGCGCAGAGATAGAGGTTGTTAAAATTGTCCAACCGTCCGTGGCCGCTGTAGTAGAACAGAAGCTGGTCGTCCCGCCTTGCATTTCTGTAGAATTCTTCAAGCTTTTCCAGAATCTCATTTCTGGTGCTGTCGAGAAGAGTTATCACATTTTCCGGGTCATAGAGTCCTACTTCTTTATCGGTGAGTGCTTCTTCAAGGATGCGCAAATCGTTATGAGGGCCCTTGAGGGTGGGGAGGTTGTGAGGGTCTTTCTCGAAAATGCAGTTTCCGACAAGAAGCGCTTTGTAGGTCAGTTCGCTCATTTTCCTGTTCCTGCCTTTGTCCAGACCTCCTGCATAAACTTCTCGATGGTGGAAGCGCTGATTCCTTTGCCGGAGACGACGAGTTCCTTGACCTCTTCGCCAACTTTAGCTTTGAGCTTTAGCTGCCGGCTGCGGTCACGGCCCAGCCAGGCACGGAATATGTCAACAGCAGCAGTTATCACGCCCGCAGAGCCGAGGGCGATGATAAGGCTTTCTATGCCTCCCTTCCGGTCTTTCTGGGGAATGATGTCTTTGCGGATGCTTCCTACTTCGCCCTGGAGGTCGGAGTAGAGCTGGTTGATCTGCTGGATCCATCTGTCGTCGCTTGGGTCGTAATTTTCGCTGGTTGCCTCGATGGCAATTTCTAGCTGCTTTTTAACTTCGTTACTCATGTTCACTCTCCTTATTCTTTGAGTAGAATTATAGATAGAAGATTGCTTCTTCAGCTTTAAAGTTTGTCCGGGTTTTGAACTCCGATAAACAGAGGATTTGAGGATATAGTATAGGCAGCCAATCAGTTATGCTGATGATATTCACCTTTCTAAATATTCGATAATTTTCCCGCATATAAGCATGATGAGGTATAACATATGGAATGCGAGCTGTCAATTTACAGAATTATTCTCGCTTGCTGTGATTTCAAGAAATAGCATAAAATATTTCTTCTCCTCAAATTGCGAAAAAACATATCATATTCTCAGTAAAGAGGTCAATTTTTGCGGATGAAATCAAAACGCCAATAATTTAAATAGCAGATAGACGGTTGCGCGACAGATTAACAGTAATTAAATGTGACCATAGATTTTTTCTACTGTAAGCTCTTGGCAAACAGGGAAAAAACATATCATTATCTTAATTCTGGATCAAATAAAGTATAATGAAGCTTAGAAAAAAAGAATGAAAAGGAGGGTTTAGACATGTCTCAAGATAAAGAATTAACTTATCAAAGGCTTGGCGAATTATGGGAGAAAAAAGACCTTGCTGTACTGGATACAGAAGGCAATAAATACATCATGTTTAGTGATACACATTTAGGAGATGGAAAAGGGGCAGATGATTTTCACGAGAATGAGGAGACACTTAAAACCGCGCTGGAGTATTATAAAAGAAATAACTATAAACTCATCTTGCTCGGAGATATTGAGGAATTATGGCAGTTCGATCTAAGCGACATCGATAGCAAGTATAGAAAAAGTATTTATGAGAAGATAAAAGAGTTTGGCGATGAAAATTTGTACCGTGTCTTCGGGAATCATGATATGGATTGGCGGCTTCTTGTTGATCCAGCTAAAAACGAACCTGTAATACAGGGGAATGCTGCAGAAGCCTTGAAGATGAAAGACAAAAATGGTCGTATCAGAATTCTCCTTGCCCACGGTCATCAGGGCAGTACTGAATCTGATAAGTATAGCTGGTCGAGCCGATTCTTTGTCCGTTTTTTCAGGATAATCGAGCCGATTGCGAAATGGCTGGGATTTGCTCGTCCTCCCGAAACAACAAAATCTCAAATCGCGAAAGATTATGAACGGATTTTATACTCATGGGCAAAACAAGCCAAAGTCATGCTCATTTGTGGACACTCCCATCGGGCCATCTTTTCCTCAAAGTCATACATAGATCGGCTGAAAGAAAAGATAGCGAAATTGCAAAAAGAAATTTCAGAAAATCGAGATAATAAAAAGCTGGTAGAGAAGAATCTTAAGGATATTAAAAGATGGAAAGAAGAAATAGCGGATGAGAAAAGCAAGAAAAGGGAGATCGAACCCACCGAGTCTGCTGGCGAGCCTTTGCCCTGTTACTTTAATACCGGATGCGGGCTGTATTGTGATGGAGTTACTGGGATAGAGATAGCAGATGATGAGATTAGATTGGCTAAGTGGCACAGAGATCCCAAGGCGGATCCCCGCTATGAAATATATGAAAAAGGCAATTTAAGCGAATACAGTGAAATAGTCGGTGGCCGATAGGTTAACTTTTATTGACTTTTTCCTCACTAACTGTCACCATTTCGGCAAGTAAACAAAAATGTTGATCTATTTGTTGATTGTTATCACAGGATTATTTGTCTCTATTCCTCATGTCAGTGGCCAGCCAATCAATTTCACTCTGGATTTAGAGCAAGAAAACCTGAGGGAAAGGACTAAGACCGGAAGAACGTTCGATTTCCAGTCAAAGTACAGAGTTATTCTTGAGGCAGATAGCACGAATCCTCCGATTGGCAAAACTGTCCGATTTAGGGCTCGGATCAATGCTGAAATATCAGGGGCAGAATATAGATTTCTTTTCGGCGACGGAACAGAGAGTAATTGGGTCATAGAACCTAAAATGGAACACGTTTATTCGACTCCCGGAGTATTCCAGGCTTTTGTAATCGCCAGAAGAGCTGAAAAAATTATGGCTGAGAGTAATCCCGTAACAATTGAAGTATTGCCCTCAGATTACAGGGTTTTTCTTGAGGCGGAGATGAGAAATCCTTCTGTGGGGGAGAATGTTGGATTTAGAGGAGTTGTCGAGCCGGGAGTTGAAGCGGCAGAGTATAGATTCAATTTTGGAGATGGGACACAGAGTGAATGGCTTTCTGCGGCCGAGGCCAATCACGCCTATGAAAATCCCGGGACCTTTGCTGCGGTATTAACCGCAAAAATTGGAGAAAGAACCTTCTTCAGCAACCGAGTTGATATAAATGTTCGGAAAATCTTTTTTGCAGTCGTTATCAGGGCCAGGCCAACGCGTGCAAAACCAGGAGACCCAGTTGTGTTCCAAGCCGAAATTAAACCTTACTTCAGAGACATAGAGTACCAATTCGTTTATGGCGACGACGAGATGAGAGATTGGTCTGACGAATCTGCGGCCGAGCATGCTTACTCGCAAGGTGGAACATACAGAGCTTATGTCAGAGTGCGTCGAGATCAGGAAATTGTGTCTGAAAGCAGCAGCATTTTAATCAGAATTGAAAGCCGTCCTCCGTTGATCCTGTGGGGCGGCATTGGTGCTGCTTTAGTTTTAATTTTCGGCGGAGGGGCTTTTCTTCTCTCAAGGGCCATAAGATCGAGAAAAATAAACAGGCATTTCAGGGCAGCATTTCAGGCCAGGCCAAAGAAAGATATAGGTGTTCAGCAGACCGAATCGGGTATTCCCGTCCGGCCAGATTATGAAGTGCGCCTAAAACCTGTTCTGGATCGGGGAAAGCAAGAGATTGAAGCAGAAGGCTCATTAATTCTCCAAGAACGGAGGGAACATGAATAACGAGCAATCTACCTTAAAAGAATTTTTTTCCATCAAGGAAAACGAATTATCAGGAAAGAGATTACGCAGAATGGAATCAGCCAAGAGAATGACTTCATTAAAGGAGAGGCTTTCAACGGATGCGAAAGAAATCAGGTGGCCTATGGCGTTCAAAGAAGTAGTCAAGAAGATCAATGATTTATTAAATATAAGAGTCCTGGATATCCTGGCAGCAGCATGGAATAAATACAGGGAGCTCCTTAAATATGCGGAAAGAAATAAATATTCTCCGGATGAGACCTTCCTGGTTCAGCTGGCAGAGCATACAATCAAATCCGTTCATCACCCGTATATAGAAATCCTGATCAATGATAAACCTCTCGGGAAGATTGATTTTGAAATAGTCGTTTCACTGGCGCTTAAAGGAATAATTCTGGAGATTCGGGATGGCAAGATTAAGGAGATACTCACAGGTTCTTGCAAAGGGAAAGGCACAATCAAATGCGAGAAGTTTTTGATTCTGGAGAAGGAAACAGAATCGTTCCCTCTGCCTGGCTCCATCAGTCTCGGTGAGGGTGTTCCGATTAAAGGCTAAGGCTTTGCTTGCATTGGCCTTGAGAATCAAAGCACGCATTCTTGAACTATCACAGGTAAGAATTTAAGTTATTACAGGCAAGAATTTAAGTAAGTATTAGGCTTTGTTCCAAAGTGACGAAATAAAGTGTCATTGCGGGGAGTAAAACGACAAAGCAATCTCATACAAATTAAATTACTTTTTTCCCTTACGAAATCGCCACGCTCTCTCCGGTTGATCGCAATAAAAATTAAGTCACTCATTCGTTCCATTTCTTATAATTCTGTTACTTTGGGACAAAGCTAAGTATTAAAATATAGAAAGAATGAAATAAAAGAAGGAGGGATTATGACAAAGAAAACGGATGCTGTTTTTGAAGGCGGCGGAGTTAAGGGAATAGGATTAGTCGGAGCAATTTATGAAGTAGAGAGAGCAGGCTATGTTTTTGAAAATCTGGCAGGAACCTCTGCAGGTGCAATTGCCGCATCGCTCCTTGCCGTTGGTTATAATGCCGAAGAGATAAAACGAGAATTAGAGCAGCTGGATTACAACAAGTTTAAGGATGAAGGCTTACTCGATAAATTTGGCTTTCCCGGGAAAACCATAAGCCTTTGCTTCGAATACGGCATTTATGAAGGCAAGTATTTTGAGAAATGGCTCGAAAATCTGTTGCAGATTAAAGGGAAAAAAACATTCGGCGATATCAAGACCGATTATCCTGAAGAAAAATACAAGTATAAGCTTCAGGTCATTGCCACTGACATATCGGACCGAAGGCTCCTTGTTCTTCCAGGAGATCTTAAAGATTTTGGTTATGATCCGGACCGATTCAGTATATCCAGAGCTGTCAGAATGAGCATGAGCATTCCTTTCTTCTTTGAGCCAGTTAAACTTCAGGACAGTAGCGGAAGGACACATTTTATCGTGGATGGGGGAGTTTTGAGTAATTATCCCATCTGGCTATTAGATGATGGCACAAGCGACCCTCCATGGCCGACGTTTGGATTTAAGCTGATCGAGCCTGACAAGAGAGCTCTTAAAATGGGAAATCGAGGCGATGTAGGCAATCTCGTAAAATTTTTTAAAGCAATTTTTGGCAGTATGATGGAGGCTCACGACAACTACCATATTTCTAAGTCAAAAGGTGATTACGACCGCACAATCGGGATTTCGACAGTAGCTAATGTTCGAGGCGCAGAAAAGGAAATAAAAACAACAGACTTTGATATTGCCCAGGAGGAGAGTGCCGCGCTTTTTAAGAATGGCCAAGACGCCGCCAGGCAATTCCTGAAAAAGTGGGATTTTGGCGAATGGAAGAAAAATTACAGGCAGAAAAGATGAAATAAGACATAACTCGATTAAAGATATGGGCCAAGATATATCGATGGCATTGGTTATTGAGTTACAATGAATGCCCTTAAGTCGCAAAAAGAATGATATAAGAATAAGGAGGCAATAAATGGCAATTTACAAAAAAGGCTCAAAAGGTGAAGAGGTAAAAGAAATTCAGAAAAAGCTCAAGGCCTTAGGTCATTATAAAGGTCCGATTGACGGAGATTTTGGAAAAGGCACAGAGGCTGCAGTCAAAGCTTTTCAAAAGTCCAGGGGACTTACTGTGGATGGCATCGTTGGCCCGAAGACATGGGATGCAATATTTGAAGAGGGAGTAGATCAGCCTTCGAATTTAAAAATTAACCGGACAGTTCGCCTTGAAGCAAAGGACTACATCGAATCGGAAACGCCGAAAGACTTGATAGTTCTGCACCACACAGTAGGTGGCACGGCTATAAGCACCATTAACTACTGGAAAACAGACCCGCAGAGGATTGCGACTTCCTACGTGGTTGAAAGAGATGGAGAAATCTTTGAGGTCTTTGATCCCAAATACTGGGCATTTCATCTCGGGCTTAAAGGGACTGGCGGAGCTGCGGACAAACGGAGCATCGGAATTGAGATTGCGAGCGAAGGCGGACTCATCCAGAGGGACGGCAAGCTCTATTGTTTTGACATTGTCTCTGAAAGAACATTGTTCACTCAAGAATATTATGACCACGGGATGCCGTGGAGGGGATACAGGTTTTTTGACGCCTACTCCGATGCTCAGATAAAAGCCACCCTAGGATTGGTCAATATGCTCTGCAAGCAGTTTAAAATTCCGAGGCGAACTCCTGCCAATCATTTCGATGCCGATGACAGTTGCCGGCAGTTTGCCGGCATTCTTGGCCATCATCAGCTCCGTCCTGATAAATCGGACGTCCATCCAGGCTTCCCATGGCAAAAGCTTGTTGAAGCGTGCAAGCTGGAGTTGCTCTGAAAAATCGACTTTTTCTCTCTCTGGCCGTTGACGGAAAAGCGGATTATATCATCAGCAGCGATAAACACCTGCTCAAATTACATGATTTTCAGGGAATCAGGATTTTGACTGTTGAGGAGTTTTTCAGAAAAATTAAAGATAGAATCTAACAAAAAGAGTTCAATTTGACATTTGTTTTCTTAATATTATAAGCTTCTGGCTGATTACGAGGAAAAGGGTCAAAGGTGCGGGGGGAATTCTTCGGTAAAGGCTGTGTGAGGAAGGATATTTATGAGCAAAATAAAAAATGCCGTAGCTCTATCAGACATCCATCTCGGCATGGATATCGGTTATTTGTGTGCTAAGGACACCGATGACCCAAAATATGTCAAGAACAAGGCTGCTCTATTGGATTTGCTCAAGAGCCTCGGTCCGCAAGATGAGCTCATCCTCAACGGCGATATCCTGGACTTATCCCTGGCCGGCCATGACGAAATCATCCGTGATCTGAAGGCGCTTTTTGCTCTGATTTCAGAGGCAGGGCCATACGAGCGCATTGTCTACATCCCAGGCAATCACGACCATCATTTCTGGAGGGAATTGGGAGAAGAGGTTTACATCGACGGAAAAATCAGCCAGGGAGAGGAACCGCCCGGGCATGAACTCTATCCCTACTGTTTTGTTGACGAACGCTTCTCCAGCGCAGACCCTGACCTGCCCTGCAAGATCGTTCTGACTTACTTATGGCCCAAAGACAAGCCCATGCCCGAGATCGTGGTCAAATATCCCCATCATCTGGCAAAGGTCACATCAAGCGATGGCGAAGAAATTTACTATCTCTTCACTCATGGCCATTTTCTGGAAGATATGTTCAAGCCGGTGAATTACATTATTGAGCCTGCCCGCATCGACGAGCTGGAAGCGTTCAACAACTTATGGTTGGAGGCTATCGATTACGACCTTGGCCACGCAGGAAGGCTGTCAGAGAGAGTTCGCGAGCTTGTCAAGAATTACAAAGAAGGTGGAAAAGAGGCCCGGGAGACGATCAAAAAAATAAGGAATGAGCTTTACAAAAACCTCAAGGAAAAGCTTAAGCTAAAATGGCCGAAAACATGCCTTCTGAAATGGATTCTTTGCTTTATCTCCAACAATATTCCCCTGGAAGAAAAGAAAAGTGGGTTGTTCAAGGTCGCGATCAACGAGAAACTCAAAGAAAGTATCGTGGATTACATCAAAAAATACATACTGAAGCGCTATGTTAAGGGGAAAGCCAAGACCTATCATTTTCCTGTCGATGCGGATATTCCGACGCCTTTTACTTTTGTCTTCGGTCATACCCACCGCCCCGTCAGGGGAGACGCTGTGAAAGAGGCTAAGGTTGTTATAGACGGGGAGACTTACCCGCTGGCGAACACAGGCGGGTGGCTTCGTACCGACGGGACCGGAGCGGCCAATGGCGAGAATGCCGGCGCGCTGGTGATTGACCAGGCGGGCGTCCGCTGGGAGACACTGGAAGGGAAGCTGGAATAGCATTTGGATTGTCGCGCTTCTTTCCGTCGCTTGCATGGATGAAAGCGCTACTTATGTCAAGTCAAATGGTTGATGACCACATGCTCTCTCCTTCTTTTATAAAATCAAGCATTCCGTCTCATCGGCTCAAGACCCGTTTCGTCGGATGCATGTATACGCTGTCGCCGGCAATGCGATATCGTTTGTTGCATTGTTATCAGGAGATCTTGTCAACGTGAAGAGAAAATCGCCTTGACTTGAGGATAAGATTTCATCAGGCTAACAGAGCTAGCAATGGCTGTGCAGGATGAATCATCATTCTGTCATCGGCAGAAAATAAAATCAAAGAAAGGAAAGCGCAATGGCTCGAGAAATCAAGGAAGACCAGAATTACAGGGACAGGCTGCTTAAGTTAATTCCCAGCGAGATTGTCGCGGCCTACATGGTGCTTGCCGGGATCATTCCCCAGGATTACGCCAAGTGGGGCCTGCTCATCATATCCGTCATTTTGCTGGTTCTTGTGCCCTTCTACATGAAATTATTTCAGAACGTGAACCGCATCTTGCAGATCATAATCACGACAATCTCGTTTGCCGTCTGGGTTTATTCGTTAGGGGGCCCT
>CAZJYC010000001.1:60708-161308 GCA_964550165.1 uncultured Eubacteriales bacterium | reverse complement strand
ATTTTTAATCATGGCGAAACCCCTTATTCTTTTTGCACAGGCATAATATTTATCTTCTCCATTTCCAGGCTTAAATAAAGCAATTTCCATGCCAATAAAGCCCGCTATCAGGATAAAGATAAAAGGAAGGAAAAAACCCTAAAAAAGTGTTTAAAAACAGGACAGAAGGTGTCCGCCTGCGGACAGAAAATCAAAATATTTCAGGCGAGCTTGCCGCTACCCGGTCTGGCGCCGGTGACAATGACCAAAGATTTATCCGTCTCGATGTATCCGTTGGCGCCTCACCATTCCGAGACACTTTCCGGACTCAGATTTTTATATATTAGCTTCCCCTGTCCCTCCCAGGAAATGCGAAAGGGATTAAGGGCGGCGTCTTGCTTATGGTTAGAGCTGGACGCTATTTATTTTCAAGAAGGTGGCAAATTCCGGCAATTTCCTTCAATTCCAGGACAAAGGCAATGCCCGTGCCGGGCTTGTTCAATTCTCCCGCCTTGACGATGGCAGCCAGCACTGCCTTGGTTTTGCTCCTGGGCACGACGGTCAGGACCATTTCCTTCTCCGGCTCGATGGGTATGCCGAGTATAGTCTTTTTCTCATGAATTCCCGTGCCCCTGCCAAGAATGATGGTTCCTCCTTCCGCGCCGGCCTCTTTTGAAGCCTTGACGATTTTCTCTGAAGAGCCCATGCTGACGATAGTCACGATCAAGTCAAAGGAAAGTTTCATGGCTGTCTCCTCTTTTTTGCCGAATAAATGAGACCGAGTGTCATTACAGAAAGAATGGGCGCCAGGGCGACAAGGGCGATCAACCCGAATCCATCCCGGACCGGATTCCGGTGCCCCAGAGCCTCCGCCACTCCAATGGCCAGAGCCATGATAAAGGTCACGGTCATCGGGCCAGTGGCCACGCCGCCCGAATCGAAGGCGATGGAGATGAACATCGGATCCGAAAATTTGAGCATGACCAGAGCGGCGATGTATCCGGGAAAGATGTAGAAAAGAAGAGAGAAGCCACTGAGAATGCGCACCATTCCCAGGGCGACGAAGACGGCCACGCCTGCAGACAGTCCGGCGATGATAAATCTTGCGCGAATGGCTCCGCTGGATGTTTTCTCGACCTCATAACTCAAAATCCTTACGGCGGGCTCGGCGAAGGTGGCTACAAACCCAAAACAGAACCCGACAGGAAGGAGCAGCCACTTGTGTTCCATGGCACCGAGCAACTGGCCGATGTGCATTCCCGCAGGCAAAAAGCCGACTTTGACCCCCTGAAGGAAAAGCGTCAAGCCGAGGAATGTCAAAAGCACGCCCTTCGCCATGTTCATCACAGACTGGCGGGGAAGCTTAAGGAAGATCGCCTGGAAGATGGTGAAAAAAACGACGAGGGGAATGAGCGCTACCAGGACTTCCCCTAAGACTTGTCCTATTTTCAAGAATTCGACAAGGTCTCTCACCTGAAAATAATCCCCAGAATCATGACACTGATGATAGGTCCGATCGAAGCGATACCGACAATTCCAAACCCGTCACCTATCGCTGTCTTGCCACCCAGCACTGAAACGACACCAATCCCCAAAGCGAGAATAAACGGCACGGTCACAGGGCCTGTGGTCACGCCGCCTGCATCAAAAGCGACCGGGACGAAATGAGAAGGAACGAAGAGAGACAGGATCAAAACGGCCAAATAGCCAGCCGCAAGGACGTAGGCGATCCGGATACCCAGCATGATCCGTAACATGGCCAGGCTCACCGAAATTCCAACACCGAGGGCGACGGCAAAAATAAGAATGCCTTTGCCGATATCCCCGCCGGAAACTTGATCCACCTGATAAGCGAGCACCCTGACATCTGGCTCAGCCACGGTGACCACGAGCCCGAGGACTAAGGAAAGGATAATAAGGAAGCCGAAGGAGACTCTCTGCGGGAGTTCCGCGCCGATGGCTTGACCGATGGGCAGAAGGCCGATCTTGACGCCATGAAGAAAAAGCAAAAGGCCGGCCATGACCATGAGCGCACCCACAAGGAAACGAGCGATGATGATAACGGGAAGAGAAATCAAAGTGAATTGGATGAGGATCACAAGCACCGTGATTGGCATCACAGCCATGAGAACCTCGAACAGGAGCTTCTTGATTTCTCTGGTCATTCTTCTATCACTGGAGCAATGAATATTCTCCGAGCGGCTTCGCCAATTATCTCAAGATTTCTCACGACTGCATCTACTGTTTTCCTGTCTTTTTAGAATCGCAACATCCATCGTAGCTAAAATTTCTTCTAAGTAATCTGCGAGATGAATTAAAACCAAGCCAAATGGTTTTATCACTTCTTATCTACTCATCTCCTCTTCTCTAACGTTTAATGAATTATAGCAAATAAAATAGCGTAAGGGCAACGACTCGAATTTTTTCCCCAATATTCGAATAACTTGGGTTTTTTTGCGCACTTAAAAAAATGGCCTCTATCCTGCCAGGAAACCTGGGAAAATAGAGCAAGGATTTTTGTGGCAGATTAGGCTCCTCTCATTCCAGAAGAAGCGAGAAGCTCGTAAAGGTTTCTTACAGATAGGAAACATTTCTTTCTCTTCCAAGAAAAGCTACAGGGAGGGCCAGATGCTTCTGACTTGGCATTAAATTTGCACCTTTTGAAAAAGACTATCAACGGCGGAGGAAAAAAAATGAAGCAACAGCCAAAAATGTTCAGCGGCTTCCTCATTCTATTTTTCATCTCAGCCTTGTGTTTCTCCCAAGAAAAACAACAGGCCAAAGTGGACGATCTTGTCTCTCTCATCAAGCAAAAGTCCGACCTTGAGATTCAGCTCGAAGATATTGGCTGGCAATGGAAAGACGAAGACATTAAAGGCACCGCAGACAACGGAGAAGCCGCCTTTTCTGATCAGAAGTGGCTGATGTATCTCATCCACTGGGGACCGATTCAGGCGCCGAAAATCACGGTCGATTATGTCAAAGAGAGGATGCTCAAAATGTGGGGAGTTAAATTTGAGTTCACTGGAAAAGAAGGGACGACCAAAATCGCCGGACATGAGGCCGCCTGGGCTGAAGCTTATGGGACAAACAGATCATTTTATACCCGGTTTATCATCTGGAACTGCCTGGAGAGCGGCCGGGAGTTCATCGCCGATACAAACTACAACCTCAAATGGAAAACCCCAGAGGAGGATTTCGAGAAGGAGATGCGCTCCGCCAAAACCATTCAGTGCCATCCCGGAGCCAAGGTCGAATACTTCCCGGATTTAGCCCAAAAATTTGAGTCAGACAAATGCCAATTCTCTTTCTATTACCCTGAGGAATGGTTCATGTTTGAAAGCCCTTACTATGTTCCCTATCCTCAATACGAAGGAATCAGGAATCGGAATCTCGGGTCTTTGCTCGGACTCTGCTCAGACCAGAATATCTCTGTTTGCCTGAAATGGTTTCCTCTCGAAGAAACTCAAAAAGAAGAGCCCTTGATGGGAATCGAGCAAAAAACGCGGGAGAATCTCATCAGTGAGATTCAATCCCAAAAAGATGTGGATAAATTCGAGAATCACGGAATGGAATATTTCACCCTCAACGATAAAAAAGTCTCCAAGATATGGGGAAATTATCAGTTCAAAGAGCCTGAAAACGAGCAGCTAAAAGCTTTCTTCACCGGGAAAGGAATCTATCAGGTTGCCCAATGGGATTTGGCCAACAAGAAGAAAAAGATTGTGGTCATTTTATTGACCAGACAGTACAAATACGGAACTGTTATTTCTTCTCCCAGCCGCACTTCTCTGGATAAATTCCTTAAAGATTTAATTCTCAGAACAAATTGAAAAAACCTTTCTCGCTAAAATTCCGTATTCTTGGGAGGAGGGCGCAATGAGCAAAAGATCTTCATCATTTCAGCGGAGATGTGGCCTCCTGTTCAGTCTTCTCTTGTTCAGCCTTCCTCTGGTCAGCCGAACTTATGCTCTTGAAATAAATAACCAGAAAGAGGCTCCGCTTCCGCCGGGATTGGGGAATCCTGAAGTCCACAGGATAACAAAGGATGTTTATGCTGTCACCAACCTTTTCCATTCCAGAGGAAAAAAAGCCGGTGTGAATGCAGGAATAATCATCACCTCTCACAGCATCATCTTCATCGACTCCGGGATGACGATTGCCTCAGGAGAATTTCTCTTGAGAACAGCCGGCGAAATAGCAAAAGGGAAAAAAAATATGTACCTGATCCTCACTCACCATCACTCTGACCATGTTTTCGGGATGCGCGTCTTCAAGGATAAAGGAGCCAGAGTCATTGCCCACCGCGTTCTGAGAGAAGAGCTTAAGGATGACAACGGACGCTACAAGCGTTTTATCATTGAGATGGACAAACTGAGCTCTGAAGAAGAAGACCTGATATATGGGGATGTTTTGCTCTCATCTCCGGACGAGGTGATTGAACAGGATACTGTTTTGACAATTGACGGCGATGAGATTCACTTGCTGGTCACGCCGGGACATGACAGGGATGCGATCTCTGTCTACCATCCGAGATCCCGAACACTTTTTGCCGGAGACACAGTCTACGAGGGCATGCAGCCGAATACCCGGTTCGGAAGGCCGGCGGAATGGAAGACATGGATAGCCCAGCTTGAACGACTCAAACAGTTGGCCGTCGGCGCTGTTGTCCCGGGCCACGGGAAATTATGCTCCAAGCAAGAGCTTGATCGCAACATTGCCTATTTAAAAAGTCTCCTCTGAGTGCCTTCTTTTCAAAGAATTTTTTTGACTTGAAAAATTCTTTTTATCCCTCTTTCAATCCAGCCCACGTGGAATAATAAAGTATCATCACGAAAAATTGTGCGCCAGAGGATCATCTTGCCATCTAAAATCTAACCATGACTGATACGGATCAGTTCTCCTCCTTTTCGAGTTCGAACATAAATATCAACTCCAAAAATCTGGGAGATTGCCTTGAAGGTTTTACGCTCTGCAGAGGACAGGCGATTTAGCTCATCAGAGACCTTTTCCCAGATCCTGATGGGCTCCTGCACTGGCAAGGCAGCGCCAAGATCCGGTCTTCTTTTTGAGAGCTCAAAGCGATAGAAATGCTTTCTGGATGTTTTTCAGAATGCCGATAACCCTGAAATCTGTGCGGTTATTCACAGTCAAGACTTTGCCGAGGGGGTCTTCCTCGCCGAAATATTTTTTGGGGAGGGAAAAATCCTTAAAAAGTGTTTAAAAACAGGACAGAAAGTATCCTCCTGAGGACAGAAAATCAAAATATTTTAGCTTCTTGCTACTCGCTGTGGTAAGGTCGCAAAATTTATTACGGCAATATGTATTGATTTATCTACTTGAAAAAATCTTTCAATAATCTCGACTCCTCACCGACTGCAATTCCTGCCCAATTTCGCCCTTTTTCAAAAAACAACAACCTTTTCTTATCAACTCCCCTCTCATTTGCAGCTTTTTCGGGATCATAATCAGGATTATTCCTGATCCAGACCTGCCACTTGCCCTCAGGCAGGATAGGCTTCATGGAAATCCATTCAAAATAATCATCGTTGTGTTTGATCTTGATGACATTGTCCCTGACAACCCCTAGGGGCTCAGCACCCTCAAAAGGCTTAAAGCTCAAAACATAAATTCCTTTGTCTTTTAAGTAATAATACAGGATTAAAAATCGATCCTCAGAGGACGCTTCTCCAGAAAGGTAATTACCTTTGCCACCCATCACCAGTTCGCCATTCATCAGAAGAAGATGATTTATCATCTCTATCTTTCTTATTGGCTCGCCATAGGTGACAGGGGGATTGATGACCTGGACAAGAGGAGTAATCTTCTCGGCAAGTTTCAGATACTCATCTTTTTTCTCAAAAATTTCAACAATGACCGGCTCAAGGTTTCTGGTAAAGACGGTTTCCTCTTTTATGATTTTTCCTTCCTGCGATAACTTGATTTTCAGATCGATTCCTTTTTGCTCATCAATCGTGCGTTTGATTTTGCGCTCCTTGGATAATTTCATTTGGACCTTAACTCCTTCTTCCTCGATGATCACAGGCAAGAGTTCAACCTCTATGCCTTTAAAAGGAAACAAAGAGCTCGAAACTTCATAGGTAACGGCTATCCCGCTTTCTGTCTTAAGCCTACTTTTTCCTTTTAAGAAGATTGTCTCTGTCGGCCTGATCTCTATATGTTCAATCCATAGTTCGATAATTTTCTTCGGTTCTTTAATGAAATCTTCCTCGACGGATTTCAATACCCCACCTATGACTCCTCCCTGCACACCACCTTCCACTCCTCCGACAACGCCTCCCTCAACCCCACCCGTAACGCCCCCCTCAACTCCTCCCAAAACCCCACCGATAACACCGCCTTCCACTCCTCCGCCTTTCTTCCTGACCTTGACTTCTTTTTTTTGCTTTTCTTCTCTCTTCTCCTGGCAGCGGTTAAAATTTGAGCCCTCAATGAAAAAGGTGAATAAAAGTAAAGCTGTCACAAATCCTAGAATTTTTTTACTCATACTTTCCAACCTCCCTCAAAACAATGATTTGGGGATCCTCTATTGGTTTAAATTGACTCAAGTCCAAATCCAAGGATATGAATTGAGCCCCTTTTTCAAAAGAGATACAAAGTGTGCTCTCCTCGGATTTCGGTATCCGAAGAAATTCATGTTGAGACCATTTCAGATTTTTGGAAAAAAGCACGACGGCCATGGCCAAGATTAAAACGCCCATTAAAATTAGCACAAAGGCTGGAATCCTAACTGGAAAAAGCACTAGCCTCTTGAGAGATGGCCTGATTTTCTCTTTATCCTTGATTTCTTTAGCAAAGATTGGAATCTGATAAGGGATTGTTAGAGGAGCCAAGCATTCCATTTGATCTTTCACAAAATGGATTTCCTCTTCAGTTTTTTTCAAAGCTTTTTTGCATTTTGGGCAAAGAGAAAGATGTCCCTCTATCTTTCCCCTTTCTTTCAGGGTCACTTCGCCATCAAGGAATTCTCTGATATTTTTTTTCTTCAAACATTTCATTGCCTTTCTCCTGTTTTAATAATGCGCGCTAATTTCTCAGTAGCCCTGGATAGCAATTTGCCCACCGAAGTCTTTTTTATCTTCATCGTCTCGGCGATTTCGGCATAAGAAAATCCTTCTTGATAGAGAAGGAGGCACTCCTGGTCTCTTTTAGAAAGATTCAACAAAGCCTTTCTCACGGTTTCAGATCTTTGCTTCTTTATGAATTCTTCATCCAGATTGTTTTGCCTGTTATGGTATAAAACTCCGTTATTCATTGCCTCGTTGACCACTCTTTTTTTTCTCAAATAATCAAAACAGAGATTCGTGGCGATTCGGTAAACCAAAGCCTTTGGGTTTTCAATGGTTGAGTTGGACGTGTAAACACCTAAGAGCTTTGTAAACGTCTGCTGAGCCAACTGTCCTGACTCCTCGAAATCTCCGACCAGGCGGAAGGCATACCTATAAATCGCAGGAAAATACTCTCTGTAGAAATAGTCAAAAGCCTTTTCCAGACTTTCCTGCCTTGAGGCCTTCGTTTCTCTTTTTCTCATCTCCGCAGGATAATTATTCATTATCTTAAGACGAATAAAAAGGATTTTTGTGGCAGGCTCGCGTTCCGCTCCTTCCCGAAGAAGCAAGAAGAGCGTAAAAGTTTCTTACAGATAGGAAACATTTCTTTCTCTTCCAAGGAAAGCTACAGGGAGAGCCGGATGTTTCTGGCTTGGCATTCAATTTGCTCCTTTTGAAAAAGACTATCAGCGCTGGAGGAAAAAAGCCGGTGTGAATGCAACAATAATCATCACCTCTCGCAGCATCATCTTCATCGACTCCGGGATGACGATTGCTTCAGGAGAATTTTTCTGGAGGACAGCCGGCGAAATTGGATTATTGAAAATATTAAAAAATTGGCTGTTGACGGATACCAATTAAGGTTCTATATTCACAGTGAACACCTGATTCAAGGAGCCTTCCGATGCTTCTGAAAATCGACAGAGCCAAGCCGGAACCCCTATACAAACAGATCATTGAGGAAGTAAAAATCCTCATCGATCAAGGCATGATGAAAGTCAACCAGCCGCTCCCCTCATCCAGGAGCTTGGCAAAAAAGCTGGGAGTGAACCGCTTCACGGTCGTTCGTGCCTACGAGGAGCTCCAGGCAATGGGATACCTTCAGTCAAGACCCGGCTCCTACAACCGGGTTCAGAAGCGGAGCAAAGAGGTTGATTACAATCCGGAAAGGAGAAGCCTAATCGCCTGGGAAAAATTTTCAAACACTCCAGCCAACACAATTTATGAGCTTTTCCTGCGCTATTCACCGGAAAGGCCTCTTTCCCAGAATACAAACGGCAAAGCCATTAACATCTCCCAGCTCGACCTTGACCCCCGCCTCTATCCCCTGGCCGAGTTCCGAAGATGCGTCAGGCGTGTCCTCCAAGACTTCGGGCCTGATTCTCTCCAGTACGGAACCTATCAAGGCTTTTTGCCCCTGCGCCAGCTTCTCGCCCGGCGCCTGCGCCTTCACGGCATCTCGGTCTCTGAGCAGGAGATTCTCATCACCAACGGCGCTCAGCAAGCCATAGACCTGGTCTGCCGCCTGTTTGCCGCTCCGGATAAAAAGGTTGCTGTTGAAGCCCCAACCTATGCCAACGTTATTCCTCTTTTCCGATTCAACGGCCTCAAAATGGCAAAAATCCTGATGAAAGAGGACGGAATGGACCTCGGCTATCTGGACAAATTTTTAGATAAAGAAAAAATAAGCTTTGTCTACACGATTCCCAATTTCCAGAACCCGACGGGCATCACCACCTCCCACCAGCACCGGGAAAGGCTGCTCCGCATTTGCGTCAGGCATAAAATTCCAATCGTCGAGGATGGATTCGAAGAAGACATGAAATACTTCGGCAAGGTCCCTCTCCCCATAAAATCCATCGACGACAAGAATATCGTCATCTACCTCGGCACCTTTTCCAAGGCTCTCTTCCCTGGACTGAGAATCGGCTGGGTCACGGCTGACAGGGAATGCATAGCCAGAATCACAGCCATCAAACGCTTCTCCGACCTGACCAGCGGCAATCTTGTTCAGATGGTTCTCTATGATTTCTTGAACCGGGGCTATTATGACCTGCATTTAAAGCGGCTCCACCGTGTCTTCCGCAACCGGATGCAGGTTGCCCTGAAGGCTATGGAGGAATGCTTTCCCAAAACTGTCCAGTGGACCAAGCCCACAGGAGGATACACGATCTGGGTCAGAATTCCCAGGAAATTGAAGGAAGCAGAGGTTTATGAATTCATGTCCCGCTATGGCGTTATCGTCTCCCCAGGAAGCTATTACTTTCCGAAAAGCCAGCCTTCTAGATATTTCCGCTTATCCATTGCCAGGATCGATGAGAAAGAGATCAAGGAAGGTGTGACCCGACTGGGAAAAGCTTTGCATGAATTGCGAAAAGGAGTAAAAAAGTGCTCCTAAGTCTCAAGAAGGGAATCATCTACGGTCCAATCAACTCGAGAAGGTTAGGCCGCTCGCTGGGATTGAACATTTTGCCATCAGGGAGAAAACTCTGTCCTTTCAACTGCGTCTACTGTCAGTACGGATGGACAAAATTTCACACCACGCGGCCAGGCCCGGAGTTAAAACTCCCCTCGGCTAAAGAGGTGAAAGACGCTCTGAGAGAGGCACTGGCGGCGATGTCTGTTTTGCCAGCCTACATCACTTTTTCAGGAAACGGAGAGCCAACTTTGCATCCGGATTTTGGTGAGATCGTGGAGGAGGTGAAGGCTGTCCGCGATGAGTTTGCGGCCGGGGCAAAAACTGCCGTTCTCTCAAACTCTGCCCTTGTCTTTGAGGAGCCGGTAAGGAAAGCTCTGTCCAGACTTGATTTGAGAATCATGAAGCTTGACTGCGGCTCTGCTGATGTTTTTAAAAGATACAATCAGCCCTGCAGAGGAGTCAGCCTGGAAGCCATTAGCGATGGGTTGGCCGGCCTGGATGATGTCATCATCCAAGCCCTTTTCTGTTCAGGCCAATCCGGAAACATGGATTCCGAAAACATCGAGGCCTGGATTGAAAGGCTGAAGAAGATTCAGCCCGCTCTGGTTCAGCTTTATACCGCAGATAGGAGCTATCCTGGCAATCACCTCAAGCCAGCCACGGATGGTGAATTGAACATGATCAAAGAACTTGTCGAGCAAGCCGGCATTTCTATCCATATTTTTTAAAAGAGAAGGCTCCCTCTCATTATCTAATCCGGAAAACACCTATCGCCGAGACCTTTGGACTGAGCCGGAGCTCGATATAATAATGAGACTTGAAGCCGTAAAAGGGCTCCATCTTGAAAAGTTCCCTATGCCGTTTATTCTTTTGTCAGCTTCTGCGCTGAGCCAGGTGCCTGACTCCTTCGACGAGCATATCGATATGTTTGAAGGAAACATAGATGGGCGTCGAGACTCTCACTCCGTAAGTTCCAGCCTTTTGGCTCCCGATTGTCCTGACCACAATGTTGTATTTTTCCCGGACATAGTCGACTATCCTTTCAGGATCAAGCCCCTCGACAGAGAAGGCAGTCAACCCTCCGCTGAGATAAGGATCCTGCGAGGTATGAAGTTTTACACCTGGAATCTTGCTCAATTCCCGTTTAAGATAGCCAGCGAGCGTTTTAATCCTTCTTTCAATCCTCTCCTTGCCTACGGCATTCTGAAAATCAATGGCCTCTCCCAGGGCTAAGGTCAGGGCATCAGCTCTCTGGCCCACGGTCTCGTATTTCCTGGAGTCTTTGTAGAAGTCCCAGCCGCCTGAAGCGATCGTCGGCCAGAGATTTTCCTGAACGTCTTTTTTGACATAGAGCACGCCAACGCCCGTGGGTGCGCCCAGCCACTTGTAAGGGCTGCTGGCAAAGAAATCCACTCCCAGGGCTTTCATATTGAGATTGAGCATTCCTATGCCATGGGCGCTGTCGGCAAGAACAAGAACTCCTTTCTCATGGGCCATCTTGCTCAATTCACTAAGCGGTGCGATCAGACCGGAAATGAACACCGTATGGCTGATGCTGATGATTTTTGTTTTCGGAGTGATAGTTTTTTCGAAAGCAGAGACAATCTCATCGACATTCTTGGGAGGAAGCCCGATGGGCACCTCTTTGATGACGATTCCGTATCTTTTCTCCTTGAGCTTCCAGGGATTGATCCCGCCGGGATGCTCCATGGTCGAGAGGAGAACCTCATCGCCTTCCTTCATATCCAGACCGTTGGCGACAAAATTCATGCCCTCGGTGGTGTTTCTGGTGATAACGACATCTTCGCGGGAAGCGCCTATGAATTGAGCAACTTTATTCCGCACCTCCTCTTTCTTCCTGGGAATAAAATTGTAGCAGTCAAAAGGATTGGTAACCTGAACCCGGAAATATTTCATCAAAGAGTTAAAAACAGGCTTGGGCATCGGTCCGAGAGTGCCGTTGTTCATCATGATGATTCCCTCTTCGAAGAGGAAATGTTTGCTCAGCTCATCCCAGTAAACCCCGTCTGGCGATTCATCCTCGATGTATTTCTGGTTGAGCGAGGTGATGCTCTGATAAATAGCGGCATTTAACTTATTCAGAGCAGAGAGAGAGAGCGCAGAAGCTGCGAGCAGATACTTCACAAAATCCCTTCTTGAAAATCCATGAAAATAATCCCTGTCTTCGGTTTGTTTGGTTTCATTCATTGAAATATCCCTCCATCAAATTTTTCTCTAATTTTATGCCCAACAATTTCAGTCTGTCAAACAGAACATCTGGAATGCAAGCATCACTATTTCTGTGACGAAAGGAGATTTAATAATCACCAAAAATCAAGATAGCTCTTTCTCTCCATTTTTTGATCTTGTGACTTTCATGAAATGGTGAATGCTTGATTATGGAATTGAGAAAATCAACGAAAGAGGAAATTTTATAGTCCAGTAAAAAAGCTCAGTTGCAGCCTATCGTCCTATTTAATATTTTCGCGAACGCTTGCAACAATTTCTCTCGCTTGCGCCTGTCCCATCTTTCCTAAAACAATCAGGAGGTATCTCTCATGATGTGAAACAAAAATAGAATTCCCTTTTCCGTCTTCCACCCGGAAAAGGCTTTGGCCGAGGGATGTATAACTTTTATAGCGCTGGCCCTGCTTAAATTTAATTTCCGCATCATAGAGCCGACTCTGACATTCTTCTTGGGTTGGATAGGGAATGATATAGAGGCTGTATCCGTCTTCATAATCGCCCTTTACTCCTTCTTGAAAGGCAAAAATATCTTCTGTGAAAAACGGATAGCTGTTGTACAAGCCCAGGTTTCCTCTGAAATATTTTAGGCTCGATGGGATTAGACCTTTCTCCAGCAACATCGAGACCAGAGCAGGTCTTTTTTCTCTGCTGGCAATTTTTTTATCGACTGCCATCCCGATTTCTTCCAGACCTTTGGCCGTCTCCTCATCTTCATTAAACCCGGTGATGGTGACCAGAAAATTTCCTTTCCAGAAATTTAGGTAATAATCGGCAAGCTGAGCCTCATCGCCCAAAGCAAGAGCCTTTCCGCCGGAATGTGTCTTGAAGGTGTAGATGCCGTAGGCACTCTCAGGGCTGGTCATTTCGAAAATTTCCAGGGAAAGGGATCTCCCCTTCTTGCTGAGAAAATCCTGAACAACGACCTGTTTGAAGCCGTATTCCCGGTAAATATCCGCTCCGCCGTCTATGTATAAGAATAAGTCTTCCCCTTTGTATTCCTGAGGGGAACCATCTTTTTTCCATGCCCCTGACTCAGCCTCTGCCGGAATGTATTTAAATAGGCTTTCTTCTGAAGAAGGACTTTTTCTTGAGCAATTTATGAATACCAAGACAACCAATGGCAGGAGGAAGGAAATAACAGGACTTCTTTTTCTCATCATTCAAAAAGTGCAAAAAACGCTCTGTTGAATCTGCTCCAGATTTTGCCTTTAAATCTCTATCTCTTTAATCCTGACCTTGCTCAGGTCAATCTGGCCGAGCTTATGCTCGAATCCTTTTTGAATCATGACGATATCTTTGGCATCCAATCCCCAGAGAGAAGCGCAGTATGCATCGATGGCCACTCTGTCGACTCCAGCCACGACCTTGAGGGGCTTGATGATTTCCCCAGGGCCGAAGGGACCGTTGGTGGTGATGAATTCCGTCGCATCAACCACACAGAGGGCAGGCTTTATGACCGTATTCAAGTCAGCGATACACTGGTCAAGATATTCGATGGAGCTTTTATTTGTCGTCCAGTCTTCCTTATGGAAAGACCTGTTGACCGTTCGGAAATTCAGTGCCATCAAGTTTTTCATGGTTCCGGTAAACCTGTTTCCAGCATGATCCTTGGTGATGGGCATATCGATAAAAACGTCGTTATCGAAGAATTCCTTCATAATCTTCGCTTCTTTGAGAACCTTTCCGTGAGGCACAGGAACCGCCTTGAAAAGGGATTCATCATCCCTGTCAACCAGCTTCACATTCGCCCCTTCCTCCTCAACGGCCTGTGCTAAGCCAGTCCCTTCCCAGTCCTTACGTGTCAACCAGCTGAGGCAGCTTACCTCTCTGGCGCCCGCTTTTTGGCACATCCGAACCACAGCCCGGGCAATCTCAGGCTTGGTGTAAGTTCCCGGGTGCCTGCTCTGGGTGTTGGGCAGAATGGCCACCCGGGAATCTTTTTGCACAAACTTTTCCATTCCACCGAGAAGCTCAACCACTTTGATTGTATTTTGCAAATAATCGCTCCCTCTGACCA
This sequence comes from uncultured Eubacteriales bacterium, assembly GCA_964550165.1. Lineage (GTDB taxonomy): Bacteria > Acidobacteriota > Aminicenantia > Aminicenantales > Aminicenantaceae > CAZJYC01. The sequence goes on along the minus strand of CAZJYC010000001.1, from coordinate 147,576 downwards.
CAGCCACGTCAATCTTCTCTGCTCCAATGGCATGGACTGAGCCTTCGATAACCTGGTAAAGAACACTGCTTCCCGCTACAGCCGAAAGACCGATTTTTGCGCCCCTTTTAAAAAACTCCCTTCTCCCGATTTTTTCTTCCATCGAAAGACTCCTTCAATATTTTTCCGAATTTTCTCATAGATCCAGATTCATGTTCAAGCCATCTTTAGCCTTTGGCCAAAATGATCGCGCCCTCCTCCACCCCGAACTCACGGGCAATGACACTGCATTTCGCCTTTAAAAGAAAAAATATCGGGCGTTTCTCCTCGGACAGCCCTTCGTAGTTTCCCTGGCCTTTGCTGATGATCAGGTCGGATGATCGGTAAACTTTTAAAAATTCATCGGAACAATACTTCAAGATAGTTCCTGGCGCATTGCAGCCAGAAGAGATGATTTCTGCCACTTTTTCTATTCCAGAATGCACAGCGTCCTCGCGAGTGGCATCGTTGATAATCGGACTTTCCCGCACTGCATAGACAACAGGCCTGCGGAGCTCCTCGATGAGAAGGCGGTCAAAAACCGTCTCTCCGGCATTATCCGCCAAATAAAGAATTTTTTTAGCTCCCTCGAGAGCTTCTGAGAATTCCCGGGAATGGTCTACGGCAAAATCCTGAGATAAGATCTTTTGGATATCTTTGGTCAAATCAAAGTCTGCGCTCGCTCCAAAATCGATGACATTGCCCGCGATGGCAAGCCTGACGGCTGTCATCAGGCTATCGCCGGAAGACTCGACCAATTTCTTCATTTCAGGATAGAGAGAAAGAGCCTGGCGGATGAATTTGTCCTTTATTCTCCGGTAAGGGTCTCGAACTCCTGTAAGCGCGAAAATGATCCGGTAAACTTCCCTTCCCATTTCAGAGGGAGTTACGTTGTCCGGGATTCGGGGAAGGCTCAAGCTGACCTCACGCAAAATCTCCCAGATTTTTCTTTCATCGGAGGTTATGATTTTTGTCGTCTTGAGCGCCTGGTTGAAAAAGCAGGGATAGCAATCAGGATAAACTTTCATCTTTTTCCCTTCAATCCATCTTCGATAATTTCCCTGTGGCTGGGAAAAGCAATGTCAGGCAGCTTTTCGGGCGGGAAAAACTCTGTTCTCAGCGAATCTGAACCCGGGGAGGGATGTCCCCGGCTTTCAACCTCGTAGCCGATGATCAGCACATTCTTGTAAAGCCGGGATTTCTGAGAATAGACGCCGATCAGCCTCATTCTTTCACCCCTAAGACCTGTCTCCTCCTCAAGCTCCCTGAGACATGCTTTCTCAGGGGTCTCGTCAATTTCAATAAATCCAGAAGGCAAAGCCCATTTTCCTTTACCTGGTTCAATTCCTCTTTGAACCAAAAGTATTTCGCCCTTCTCATTCCTGACAAAAGCAGCCGCGCTGGGCAAAGGATTCTCATAACTCACCCAGCGGCAGGAAGGGCAGGCAACCCTTTTCCTGTTTTCTATCGTTATCAATTCCAGCCTTGTCCCGCATTTCGGACAGTACTTGAACATTTTTTTCGTCACTATCAATGCTCAGAATAGGGCTTCCTGATAATCGGTTGAACAGAAATTATAACATGTATCGGGTGAAACAGGGAAAGTCTCTTGCTTGGAATTTCTTCATGAAAAGGCGGATCAGAAAAACCACAGGTCCTATCCCGCTCACGTCTTAGAGATTGCCAAACAATCAGGTTTTCAAGCTCAATCTGTCAGTTTCATCCCCGGAATGTCATCATGGGAAATAATTCTGGACGAGCTGCTCGCTAACTTATATAATTCTCCAAGCTCCAGAAAGCTTTTAGATCTTTTCAACACGGCGATATCAAAATCATTAAAGGCAAGGAGGATGAATTGATGACAAGAAAAAGAAAAACAGCATGGCTCATTCCTTTCATCTGCCTCTACTCTATTTCGTTGGCTTATCCTGTTCTGGGGAGTTCGCTTTCGGCGCAGGACCGGCAGTATTACGAATCACTCCGCGAACGTTTTGAACAAACGAAGCATCTTGCCGACCCGCCAGTCGATGAAGCACTGAACGCTTTGAAAAATGGCGAAAAAATCGTTATTGAGTTTCCCTGCCCTGATGGTTCTAAGGCGCGGATAGAAATCACGATAGAGTACGCCCCCTGGGATCCGAATGTAAAAGAAAAAATCGGGTTCTGCCAGTGGAGTGGAGAAACATTTGTCGAACAACAGGGAGAGACAAAGATAAAAGTGGCCAAGATGAAGGCCGTCATCATGTTCGATGTCCCGGCGATGAAAGAACAAGACAAAAGCGTTCACGGGCAGACCACAAACGTTGGAAAATTCTATCATGAGCTGCTTCATGTCCAGCTTCTCCTGAATGCCATGAGAAGCGGCGATTGGGCCGAGAAATTCTGTCAATGCACCTTTGACTGGGGTCCAGCTGACCTCGACGACCCGCATCAGTTCGTCGACGAGTTCGAGAAAAAATACCAGGAGAAACTCTGGGAATGGACTGGCGACAATCCAACCGATGACCCCTGGAAGGAGAAACCGCCGGGAAAAAAGCCAGAAGAAAAAATTGCTCCCGCTCCTCCCCCCAAGCCCGTCCCGCCGCCTGAAAAAGAGGAGAAGAAACCCAAGGAAGAAAAAAAGCCAGGAGTCAAATCCACCCAAAGAGGGACGACAACTGTCCAGGTCGGAAAAAATTGGGTAAGCGGCTGGAACCACAGAGTGACCGTCGAGGCCGGCGATACCGAAGTGCATGATATCCATATCGTTCTGAAAACCAAGGGCGCGAAGGCTGTAGGCACTGCTTTCGGACCCGAAGGCTGGGGACCGGGAACAATCAGCGAGGACGGCAGGACCATCACCTTTGAAAAAGGTCCAAAGGGCGTCCCGATTCCGGCCGGCGGCCAGGGAAGATTTTCCTTCAAGACGCTCGAAAAAGAGGTCACTTTCGATTGGTATTTTACCGATAAGGATAAAAACCGAATCGAGGACGCCTCTGGAACGCAAACTGTAGCTCTGTTTCCCCGAGATGCTCAAAGACCGCTGGAGGTTGCTTCGGTCGTTCCAGGCTCCGCTTCTGCAGGGAGCGTGATAACGATTGGAGGCCATGGGTTTGGAACATCAGCCAAGAAGCTCCGCCTTGTCGTGGGAGGCGCAGATGCTACCATTCTTCAAGCCAAAGATACGGAAATTCTTGCTCTGGTCTCTGAGGAAGCCCGTGGGACCGGCCTGGTGGTCAAAAAAGGCGATGATCAGAGCAACTCATTCCCCTTCCGCGTTGCGCCTTCATTGAGAACGGATTTGACAGAGCCTCTGAGTATGAGCCGGGGAAAAATTGCAGAAGTGACTGTTGATGTCATCGGGACTGATGAGCCGCAAAAGGTTCAGGTCATTTCTCCTAATCCGGGCGTTGCCACCCTTTCTGGAACTGCAATAGAGGAAAGAGAAATAGAGCCAGGCAAGGGATCAAAATTCAAGCTCTATGGATTGGAACCCGGCAGTATCATTCCGGTTGTCCGGCTTCTCGCTTTCGACCGAAAGCCTGCCGTAGTTTGGGACCCAGTGGTTGAGCCCTCAATTGAAAAAATCTTGGCTAATCCAGACATTCCGGTAATCCTGGATATCAACCCGCAGACTTGCTTTCCGGGAGAACCCATAGTCATCCACGGCCGCCATTTTGGTGAAGACACGGAAGCCGTCTCCATAAAGCTCGGAAGCCAGAATCTGACGGTTATCGAGATAAGTCCTGAGAGAGTCGTTGCCCTTGTCCCCTCAAGCGCAAGTTCGGGCCAACTTCAAGTCTACCGGAACGGCCGACCAGCCCCCAAGCCGGCAGGGCTCGATATCGAGCCTTCGCTGGAATTAACCGCCTCCCAGGAAACGGTGCGCAAAGGAAAACAGGTTAGAATTCAGGTCAACATAATCGGCAGTGACCGGCCTCAGAATGTCGACCTTTACTGCAAAACCCCGGCCACTGCCACCTTCGAGCAAGGATCAATCCGCCAGAGAGTGCGGACGTCGGGAGGCACGCCGAATACAGCCTCCCTCCTCCTCCAGACCATTAAGGCTGGGCAATTTCATGTCGAGGGAATCATTCGCAACAAGGAGCCGGAAACACCCCAATGGCTGGAAGTCGATCCTCCAAGCCTTGTCCTCCAATCCGGACAGACGGTTGCCATCTCGGTCTATCTCGTTAAAGAAAGAGAAGGAGAAACGTTAAGAGAAGAGATTCAGCCCGATGCGATTCTTCTGGATGCCGTTGCCGGCCGCGCTGGCTGGAGAGGAGACATTACCGCAGGCGAACCGGGAAGCTATCTGGTTGTGGTTGAGGCCGAGGGCAGGCAGACATCCCTGGAAATGATCGTGAAGTAAAATTGTTCATTTGACCTGAACAGGCGCGCTGGAATCAGAGCCGATTTCCTTCTTGAAGATCACGCCGCCCTTCATCACAAATTTTACTCTCTCGAGTTCGCTGATATCCCTGAGCGGGTCGCCGGAGACAGCGATTATGTCCGCGTAAAATCCGGATGAAATCGCCCCCACACGGTCAGACCAGCCGAGCAAATCTGCGGCATTCACTGTGGCCGTCTGGATAGCCTGCATCGGAGTTAAACCATACCGGACCATGTAAACAAACTGCTTGCCGTTCCAGCCATGAGGGTAGACTCCGGAGTCGGTCCCAAAAGCTAACTTGACGCCCGCCTTGACCGCGCGCCGAAAATTCTCGCGCTGCAGTTCACCGATTTCTTTTTCTTTATCGATCAATTTATCCGGATAGCCAAGGCGCTTGAATTCCGAAAGGATGTAATCGTGATTGTAAATGTCTGCCACTAAATAAGTCCCGCGCTCCTTCATCAACCGAATGCCTTCCTCATCGAGGAGGCTTCCGTGTTCGACAGAGACAACACCCGCCCGCACAGCCAGCTTGATTCCCTCAGCCCCATGGGCATGGGCCGCAACTTTCTTCCCCCACCTTGAAGCTTCTTCCACAACAGCCTCCATCTCCTCCAAAGAATATTGAGGGGCGCCGACAGACTCTTCCTCGGATAAGACGCCTGCGGTTGCGATCAGCTTGATCAGGTCTGCGCCGTTCTTCACTTCAAAGCGGACAAGCTTCCGAATCTCGTCGATGCCGTCAGCGATGCCGGAAAATTCGCTGAATATGATGTAAGGCGAGAACCCGACGAGGTCGTTGTGTCCTCCTGTTGCGCCCACAGCCAGCGTGGCCACCTGCATCCGGGGACCGATGACCGTGCCTTCGTTGATGGCGTTGCGCAGAGCGACATCGATAAACTCGGCTGCGCCCACGTCGCGGACGGTTGTGAACCCGGCTTCCAGGGTTCGTCTGGCATAAACATGAGCAACCACCGCAAAATCAACGGGACTCTTGCGGAAAATGTCCTCGTAATAATTCCCTGGCTCGGTCGTGAGGTGGGTGTGGCAGTCGATGAGTCCCGGAAGGACTGTGAACTGGCTGAGGTCAATCACTTCGGCACCTTCAGGAATGGCCAGCCCCTGTCCGACCGCAGCGATGCGCTCGCCTTCAATCAGGATGACGGCGTTTGGGACGGGTGCAAGGCTTTTGCCGTCAATCAAACGGCCGGCGCGGATGGCCATCTTCGCGGGAGACTCCTTTTTTTCTGACTTTTCTGCCTGCCCTGCGGAGAAAAAAGAGGACGTTATCAGTAAAAACACAACGACAACCGTTAGCCTTAAAATCCTGGTTTTAGCTTCCATCTTGCCTCCTTTTTATACTGATAAAAACGCAATTGATTTTGTGGCCTTGTCATCGCGAGCGACCGGAGGGAGCGCAGCATCACTTTTTTATGAGATCGCCACGCTCCACTCGCGGCTTCAGCTCTTCCTCACGATGATACAGGACATATTGCGTTTACACCCAAAGACCATCTTATTCAATATTCGCAGATGCTCAAGCGCTAAATTTCCTGACCCCTGCGAACCAATAATTCCCGTCGTCTTTTTTTCGGCGCCGGCAATTCTTTATAATAAATATTTTTAAGATTTATATAAAGCCTTGTCATCGGCTTCGCCAGAATCCAGCGAAAGGCGAAGATGAATCTTTGAAATTGAAAACTCTAAACATAGCTTGGGGCAGAGCCTGAAGAGAGAGAAAGATAAAAAAATCTCAGGTTAAAAGCCGGACGGCTGTCCGGGCATAGATCTCCGCACAGTTCAAAACATCGCTCATGAGAACATACTCCTCTTTGCCATGGGCAACCTCGAGAAGGCCCGGTCCGCAGGCAAAAGCAGGAATTTTCCGGTTGTTAAAATAGCGAATCTCGCAGAGGCCAGGACAGAGTTCAAAGCAAGGCTCTTTTCCAGTCACCTCAATAACCGACTGTCTCAATGCCTCGGCAAGAGGAGTTTTCGGGTCGGCAGCAGAGGATTCTCCTTCCTGCACTATCTTAACCTTCATGGCAATTCCTCGCTTCTTCTGCTCCTCCAGGGCAGCCATCAGCTCCATCTTGGCTTCGTGAAGACTCTCTTCTGGATTGATTCTTCGGTCGATGGTGAAAAAAGCTTTATCCGGGACAATATTGAAACTGACTCCGCTTCCTGACTCGCCGCCGATGAGCATCACCGAGCTCTTGGCCTCAGCGGGCTTGACGGTTAATGTTGTTCTTCTCTTTTGAATCGTTCTTTTCAGCTTCAGCAGAGAATGAACCACTTCTGCCATCCGCTCAAAGGCATTCACTCCCTCATGCTCCAGCCCGACATGGGCTGACTTGCCTTTGATTTCAATCCGGTAAGTCAACGCGCCTTTGTTGGCGTTCCAGATGGCCCTGCCTGTCGGCTCAGGCATGAGCATGCCCAAAGAGGGTTTGGCGAGAAGCTTTAAATCAAAAAGATGCTGAGTTCCCAGACGGCCGCCCGTTTCTTCATCAGGGACTAAAGAAAAGGTGATCTGGCCGCTTAGCTCAAGGCCGCACTCCTTGATGGCCCGGAGGGCAAAAAGCATGGCCACCAATCCCCCTTTCATATCCGAGCTTCCCCGGCCGTAGAGGCGGTCGCCCTTGAGCCGGGGCACGAATTGGCCAGGCGAGAACTCAGGCACAACGTCGTAATGGCCGTGGAAATGAAGGCTTTTCTTCCCCTGGCCGTGAAAGCCAAGGATGGAAAAGCGGGGATATTTTCCCGCAACGGCAACGAGGCGGTGAGCGAACCCCCAGCTTTTCAATTTGCCGCAAAGATAATCCGCGCACTCCCTGTAAAACCTCCCGGGCGGGTTGACGGTGCGAAAGCCGATGAGCTCGCTGAGTGTGGCGGTGGCTTGAGGCCTGTATTGCTCAATCTTCTTCTTTATTTTTTCTTCGAACACCATTTTCAGAACGACTCGAAAATAACGACGTCTTTCAGGCTTTTCTTCGGCGGTGTCTCAGGCCATTCTTCAGGAATGCCAACCGGAGTAAAGCAGATGAGTTTATACTGGGCTGGAATGTTGAAAAATTTTTTCATCTTCTCTTCCGGGAAAAAAGTGGTGAAGAAGCCGGTTCCATACCCGAGAGCCCTGGCAGCGATCATCAGGTTGCCTGCAGCCAAAGTCCCGTCGTAGAGGATATAATCCGCATACTTGGCGCTGGAGTCAACAAGCACAGCAATGTAAACGGGTGCAGAAAGCACGTTCTCCAGCGTCTTTTGGACCGATTCCCTGGCCTGAGCGAGCTCTGCTTCGGCCGGATTTCTCTTCATTTGATAAAGATCAATATACCAGGAAAGGGCTTCTTTTTGGAGCCCAGCCAGCTTCTCCCTGTTTTGAACAACCAGAAATTTCCATGGCTGCTGGTTTCCGGCTGTGGCCGCGAAGCGGGCGGCATCGAGAATTTTGAGGATATGCTCTTTGGGAACAGGCGTCGCTTTGAATTTGCGCACGGTCCGGCGGTTTTTTATGGTTTCGAAAAGAAAGACCTGGTCCGCTGTGTATTTGATCTCTGGAATAACCTCTGTCTGGTAGCGGTTTACCGGAGTGCAGACATCCGCCACCACTTTCCACATCCCATCTTCCTTATGGAAAATCAGTGTGAAATAGGAATCGAGGACGTAGAGCCCGCCCTCCGGGGACCTGCCCCTGTAATGATAGACGGCATTGGTGTAGCCGTAATCTTTTCCCTCAACGGCTTCCAGCAGGTCAACCGGCATCTCCCACTCCTTCTCCTTGAACCATTCCTCGTGGAATTTATAATAGCCTTCGCGCGTGTCGATGAGCCTGCCCCGGCTGGTCAGGAAGAACAGTTTCGGATTGTCCGTGACTGTGGTGAAGAGGCTTTTCAAGTCAGAGTTCTGAATGGAGCGGACATAAAGGTCAAAAGTCTCTTTGAGCGAAAGGCCTGGCCGGTTTTCTTCTGCACTCAGGAATAAGGAAAGAAAAACAAAAAACAATAAAAAAGATCCCAGGTAGAAAGTTGCTTTTTTTTGATGAGACATCGTTCCCTCCTTTTCATGCATCATCCCCAAAAGCTCGCGGATGGAATTTGGAAACTTTTCTTTTCTTGTCCATCGCTGCCCCTTAATGAGGTATTGAGATTCCCGCCAGTTTTAAACCTTTCCCGCTTTTTTGCATCCTGACTATGAGAAAGAAAAAATCTCTATTTATCCTCAACATACCGAAAATCCATGACAAAAGGAATGGGAACCTTAATTTTAATCTCTTTTCCTTCTCTGATGATTCCAATCTCCACTGAATCGCCCTCCTTGGCTGCGTTCCACCATTTCTCTTTTGCCCTGTTAAAGCTTTCTTCGGAATTTATCTTTTCTTTGCCGACGGAAAACAGAATGTCATTTTTCTGTATCCCACCCTTATCCAGGGCCGAGTCCGGGATAACCTCCTTGATGTAAAGCCTGTTTTCCTTGTATTCCGGGTAAAAGCCCATGATCCCCGGCCTTCTGTATTCCGCGACTTTGAGACGGGAAAGCCTGCTCAAAATTTCCGGATAGAAGTCTTCCAGGTCTTTGTATTTTCCCCTTTTCTCATCATAGTCCTTAAAATAATCGTAGAAGCGTTTGATCAGCTTGAAGCCTTGCTTGGTTTCCCGCTCGAGCATCCTCTCTGCTTTCTTCTCTCCGAAAGCTTTTCTTGTCAGATGAAGCTGGCCGGCGGTGACCATATGCTCGGCAAATGCCCTCTCCCAGCTTCCATACCCCATCCGCCCGAAATCCTGCTTGAGCGGCGTGTGGAGATAGGAAAGCTTGCCAATCTCTTCCGAATGGCCTCTTGAGATTGGCTCGATAAAACTGTGACTGAACTCATGAAAAGCATGATAGGCATTGGAGAAGCTGTCTGCGTAATTCTGAAAACCGTCGATATGGTAGAACGTCCATTTTCCATTTTCCTGGATTTCGACATGGGTGGCTGAACTGGCCATGAAAGGGCAAGGAACAAAATAAAACCGTTCAACAGGCCTTCCATAAAAATTTTCCATCAACTGGGGAAGGTCGACAGCGGGAAAGTTATTTTTGACTTCCAGCATCAACGACTGGATATCCTGAGCACGACCTCTCCAAAATGATTCGAATTGAGCGCGCGCATAAAAATCTCTGACCGATTGCATATAGGCTAAGATTTTCTTGTCCATAGACTTCCACTCTTCATACTCGGAAGGGAATTCCCTTACCAATTTTGCTTCGGGAAATTCAGAATAGTAAAAAGCAAGGTTGTTGAACACAAAATACCACATGGTTTTGAACAGCCTGTCCGTGCTCAAAACAGCTGGGTGGCCTTTAAAACCGCTGAAGTAATCCCTTGCTTGCTTGGCCAGCGGATGGAAGAAACGATTTTTCATCTCTTCTCCGGAAGGGCCGAGCATGACAAGGATGTGAAAGACAGCAAGGTTCCTGGGACAGGTGACCCACAGTTTTTCGCTGACCCGGATTTCATACTGGGAATAGCCCAAACGTGAAAAAAATAACAACCAATAAAGACTCAAGACAACCAGCACCAGCTTTTTGCTCATAATATCCTCCTTTTGAGCCTTTCTTGGTAAATTTTACATCTTCAGGCTCAGCGGATTTTTTGCTTGGAATCTTAAGATTCATAAGGAGCAAAATTTATGCCATATTCAATGCCAGGACAATTCTTTTGCTCCCAGGCAAGATTCACTCTGGAGCCCTCGATAACAGGTCATAAACCTCATCGGTAACGTAAAATATTTTACACATTTTCAGCCGGGCCCCCTGCCTCTCAGGATTCATGTCGAAAGTGATGAATCCCGTAGAATTTTACGAAAAGAAGGCTGCCCTATTTATCCAGATGATACTCCAGAATTTCAAGTTTGAGTTTGCCCACGATTTCAGAGATCGACTGGACCATTTCCTTAAAAATATTCTCGTCGAGCCCGCTTCTGCCAAATTTTAAATGGGTCGCGTCGGTGTAATATTCCCCGCTCTTCTTATCCACAGCCAGCCATTTGGCATCAAGCCCGATCCAGCGGCCGACATAGACTTCAGGCCACATGTGATAAGCAAAAAGGCCGTAGGCATACATAATCCCGACGGCGGCTCGGGATGGAATACCCACAACCCGGCAGAGGGTGACAGTGATGACCGTGTGTTCGGAACAGTCGCCTTCTCGATTTTTCAAAATCTCCTTGGCTGTGGCAAAGCCGACATCATAATTGGGCGTCATTTCCTCTCTGACCCATTCGGCAATCTTTTTTGCGGCTCGCCAGGAATTTTTCTCCTCACCAACAATCTCCTTGGCCACTTTTTGAATCTCCGGGTCATCGGCCTGACAGAACGAAGTCGGCTTTAAATATTCACGGAATCCTTCCTCTTTGACCGGAAAAGGAATCGCATCATCTTCTTTGAAGACCTGGGAGCGCGTTTGAAGAATAACGTAATCTTTTCCTGTTTCAACGAGCTTTTGGCTTCCGTCGTCAAAAGGAAAATTCTTAATCTTCTCGGGAGAAATACCGCTCAGCTTATAAGTCACACCCTGAACTTCCTGAGGCTTTTCGAAGGTGACATTGGATGTTATGACTGTGGACAAAGCGATATCGAAATTTTCGTCTGAAATCTCAAGGGCCTTCTCTTTGGGCATCCGGATGGATGTGGTCACGAAAAAACTTGCCTGAGCTTCAGCCTTCCAGCAGTCCCCTCTGTCGTCAATCCACTCCTCCATGGTGATGGGAAGAATCGAAGCCAGCTCTTCCCTGACATGCCAGAGCTTCATCTTGTTCCCGAGAATCAAAACCTCTTCTTCAGCCAGAACCTCAAAGCGGCAATCCACCAGAGAATAGGTGAGCGGTTCTAAAACTTTAAAGCTGTATTTCTTGCCAGGCTTTAAACCGCCTTCCTCAAGGATTTTTTTCAACGGAGTTCCAAAGTAAAACTCTTCTTCATAAGAGAGCTCTTTAATGACCTTGCCTTGAGACCTGAAGACAATCCTGTCAGGAACTACCTCAGCCTCGGTGACGGTCTCGCTTTCTGCCATCTTTGTCCGCAAAACACACGCCAGTGGCCTTCCCTGCTCATCGGATAAGGATTCCTGGATAGTCCTGACCTCGACAGGATTTCCGCCCAACCGGGAGACTCTCATCCAGGATTCGCTCCTGTCTTTTTTATATTTTTTTCCGTTTTTGGTTAAAGATAACTGCAGGCTGTGGCTGTAGCCAACTTTTATTCCGCTGATATAGATTCCCATCCAGGATTCGGATATTCTCTTTTCCCCTGGCTGCGCTGAGTTCAAAAGGTCCTTGGAATAGGCTTTTTGGAGTCCATTCCAAAGAAAAAGCGTTGTCAGGAAAACAAAAAGGAAAAATCTCGACGATAATTTCAGCTGCTTCATTTTTATCCTCCTTTTATATTCTACTAAGGCCACATCCGCCTGCCAAGAACCAGTTGTTCATACGAAACAGACAGATTTTTGTTTTGTGGAAGATAATTGAAAGGATGAAAATGGTTATTTTGAGAATTACTCTGTGAAGCTTTTTTGCAGCTTCTTAGACATCAAGTTCAAATCCAAGGTTAGATCAAAATCCCTGCTTTCGCAGCTGAATTCTGAATTTCTTTATTTTTTCGTTGAGTGTGGTGCTTTTCAAGCCTAAAATCTTTGCGGCTTGCTTCTGATTTCCGTTTACTCTGTTCAGAGTCCTGAGAATAATGTTCCTTTCCATCCTATCCATAAAATCTCTTAAGGGAATACTGCCCGTTGCGAAAAAATAGTCAATGAAAAGCCAACAAATTTCCTTCTTCAATCGGAATTCCTTGATGGACTCATTTTTATTCTTCGCCCGATTCTTATCGTTGGAAAGAAATCTTGCCATTCCCCTCTGGTTCACTTCTCTCTTCCGATCCTCTCTACGAAAAAAGTTGATAAAAAAGTTTTTGCCTTCACACTCGATTTGCCTCTTGATATCAAAAAATTCTGGCAGTCCTTCTTTGGATTCAGAGGGTTGTCTCTCAGAACTCATAGTCTTTCTCCAGCCTCTAATTTCATTTCTCTCCATTGAATTTGATCTTCTTCTTGACTTCCTCAGCCAGCATCGGAAGCCCATCCTGAATTTTCAGCTTCTCGATCTCTCCGTTTTTTATCGTCTCGCAATACTGCATGAACAAATACCACACGGGATGAATGCGCAAAAGCTTTCGCTGTTTTGAATCCTCATTAGGTTTTTTCATTTTGTTCTCGGTCGGTTTTAAATCCATCCCCCTTCAGTCATTGGCATCTCTTGCTGAGACACTTTCTTGATGGGAAGATAGAAATATGCCCCTCCCGGGCGAGCCCGGGAGGGGCATTCCACTCGAGCAGGAGATCCTTAGAACTGGAACCTGACTCCTAATCTTAAGACTCTCGGGAGCAAGACCGCATCAAGGGCGTATGCTGTTGGGCTGGGCCTGAAGTAGTTGCGCGGGTCATCAGGACCATAGTAATAGTAGGTTCCCCAGCTCTTCTGTGTTCTTCTCAGCTCGGTCTTGGCATTGAAGACGTTGAACAGGTCAGCCATGAGCCAGATCCTGCCCGTGTCGCCAACTCTGATCATCTTCTCAAGGCGGAGATCCAGGTGGAAAAATGTCGGCAGCCTATCATCGCCAAAGGGATAAATGTAAGAGGTGAAGCTTCTGTCTCTCGGGTTGGGAACGGTGTAGTCCACATAGGTGAATGTCTCCTGGATGATCCAGCCCTCTCTGGCCAGGAAGGTAAAGGCGACGTTGATGTCATAGGGGAACTGATAGAGCCCCGAGACCTTGGCCATCCACCGGGTGTTGGTGTACTGGTTAAGAATTCCGCTTGCCGCGCCGATCAGGGCTGAATAATCTTTGCCGTCAACAGCCCAGAGGTTTGTGGGATGCCAGGCGCCCTCGTCTCCGTAATGGGCTATCTGACTCTGCAAGGTAAAGCTGGCGTTCATCATCCATTTGTTGGACAGCCTCTTGTTGAAGATGAGGTCCAAACTATAACATTCCTGGTAGAAATCGGGCTGTCTGGTCACCAGAGAATATGGAGAATAGGCAGAGGGATCAAACCTCCGGTCGCCTTCGGTGTAATCATTGGTCATGTAATACCAGTCGTGCTGGGAAGCTTCTCCTGTATCGCCATCCCATTTGGTAGTGTCTGGATTGACGGTTATGGATTCAGGCGGACGATTGGGTGCAACAACCCACCAATCCTGGGACTGAAAGCCGTACCGCTCTCCTGTATCCTGGTCGACAAAATACTTGTTACCCCAGGTGAAATGGTCGTACCGTCTGTAGGTAGCGTTTACCGTCACAGCAAAATCGGTGAAGATCTCTTTATCGAGAGTGAGCATGGCCTCCAGAGTTCGGGTCGAGCCGGCGTTCTTCTCAAGAGTTGTGTATGGAGCCTGCACCTGGCCCGGATTCAGGCGATCGTATCCACTCCAGAATGTGCCAGCCGCATCCGTCCACTGATCGGCAGTCAGGATAACATCTCCGGAATCGTTGAAGACACGGTAAGGGGCATAAGGCGTGGCACCTCCGACATAATGCCAGTAGAGCTCCTGGAATTCAACTGTCCTGTCGCCGTCATCCCTCCACCAGAAATTCATGGCTCCGCCGGTTCCACCGGGCATCCAGTTCCCAGCCGATCCGACACCCATGAAATCGCCGTAGGAAGCCAGCGACAGTTTGGCAATGGTCTTGCCGTCACCCCTGACATCCCAGGTCAGTCCGAGTCTCGGAGACAAGACTTGCCAGGAATAGGTGCTGCCGTCATCAGCTGTGGCATCGATCTGGTCGATCGTAAGGCCTGGCAAAAGGGCGTCAAGGGCACTCTTGACTGCAGGATCGGCAACATTCCAGGCCGCATTTTCGTTCACAGCTTCGATCGCGATCGGGTTAACTCTGGGTTTCTGAAAATCATACCTCAAGCCAAGGATCAGGTTGAGCCTGCCGAAGCTGATGGTGTCACTGATATAGCCGGCAAGAGCCTTGACGCCATAATCCCTGTAGAATCCTCTGGCGAAGAAAAACCGTTTAAAATTTTCGAACTCGGATGAAGGAGGTGGGTCTGGAGTTCCGTCGTCGTTCCAATCTATGGTGTTGGTGTCATAGTGCTGGTTGATGGTGATATTGCCAGCATTCACCGACTCGGTGTAAGCGTTTCTATCCGCATACTCGAAACCCATCTTGACATCATGGCTTACGCCGAGCAAATCGTCGTTGAAGTACTGGAGCAGGAAGTTGTACTGATTGACCGGCCTTTCGACATAATAGCGGCCTGCCTGGGATCCATAGTTCCGCCCTTCTTTCACGTCCACATACAACGGTTTTTCAAAGTTCATGTCGACAATCGGCGTCAGGTTGAAGCCCGCATCGGAGAAAGCATATTTAAAGGAAACAAAAAGGTTATTCCCGAACATATGCTCATCCTGGAATTTGACAATCGGACTCCCAAAGTGATATCGGCCGCCCTGGTATAGCCCTTCAGGGTTGGCGATAGACGATGACCTGCCCCACTTCTGCTTCCCTCCGATATGGACGAAAGCCTCAAAACGGTTTTCCGGGATGATCTGGACGTTAAGCTTGGCCGCATAGTTGGTCAGCAGAGTGTCATCGCCTTTTCCATAAACAGTCAGGGTCTTCAGGTCCTGAACACCGTAAGACCCCCACAACCAGGCTTTGTCCTTAATCAGCGGACCACCCAGGTTGAAGCCGTAATCTTTGTTGTTCCTGATCTGATTGATGCCTATAAAACGAGCTGCTATCTTCTCTTCTTCTATTTTCTCTTGCACAAACTCGGTGTTCTTCGCCTGGAATTTCTCGTCGGTCACATAGAACCTTCCACCGATGGTGACAGCGTTCCCGCCTCTGTGGGTCACCATGTTCAGCGCAACACCGCCTGTCTGGACCGTGATGTCCGCTCCGCCGACCGTGATCTGCATCTCCTCAAAAGCGTCAAAGTCATAGTAGCTCGGCGAGGCTCCGATGGCCGCAGGGTCGGTGATGACGATTCCGTCCATAGCCCAGACATTGTTGCTGTAATTCGGGGCTCCTCTTGCCACATAAGTAGACTGCTGTCCGGACTCTGCTCCTCCGACGTTCTCCCTGTCGGTGATGATCGAGGGAGCCATCTGGAGAACAACCCACGGATCTCTCGCCGTAGGCAGCGACTGCAGCGCTTCCTTGGTCACGTTCGCTCCCACCGCGGTCTTCTTGGTGTCGACCACAGGAGAAACCGCCGTAACCGTCACCTCTTCCTCGATCCGGCCCATGGCCATGGTCAGGTTGATCTCGACGTTGGCTCCGACGGTAACGATAACGCTCTCCCGGATCTCTGTCTTGAATCCAGCCAACTCAGCCTTGAGGACATAGTCCTTGGCCGGCGGAAGGGAGATAAACCTGTAACTGCCTGAGGCAGAGCTTACATTGGTCAGAGCTGCTGTCATGGAGCCGGTTAGGGTTACGGTCACACCAGGAAGAGGATTTCCTTCTTCGTCGCTAATCTTGCCGTAGATATTTCCCGTTCTCTGCTGTGCCATCAACGAGCAGGCAAGTAGCAGCACAAACAGAATGCTAAACATTTTTCGCACTTGAAACCTCCGTTTTACCCCTCTTTAACTCGGGGGTAATTCAATTGTCTTTCGCCCTGGAGTGAAGGTCTCACTCCACCGATTTCCTTTTTTGACTTTTTCGTTACTCCTTGATTCCTCACCTCCTTCTTGGATTTTTTGGCATAAAAAAAAAGAGGCTGCTTGAGACTCGCAAAAGCCTCAAACAGCCTCTTTTTTTTAAGTCAGCTGTTTACTTTAGATTTTTATTTTCTCTACATTATTCCTTCTCCTCTTTTATGTAGCAAATATCATGCCAACTTGACCTTCATTTTTATCCTTTTTATTAACAACAACTTAATTTTGATTCACTCTATTGGCCAATCAAACTTTCCATTTATTTGAATTCAAGAATTCAAAAAATTGAATAAAAAGATTTGGTGAAAATATGGAAATCCTTTTTCTCTTTCAGAAATTTTGATTTGATGGGAAGCCGTCAGGTTGGTTGAAAGGAAATATTTCCTGTTTTAGAAGGGATTGATATGAAAGCGGATTTTGTACCGTTTCACTTTTTCGTTGAGAGTCGAATATTTCACATTCAACAGGTGCGCGGCTTTCTTCTGGTTTCCGTTAACCTTATACAGAGTTCTGAGGATGATATTCCTCTCCAAACCTTCGACGATGTCCTTCAAAGGAACTTTGCTGCTCAGAAAAAAATACTCCATGAAAATCCAGAAGAGCTTTTTCTTCAATTGATTTTCTGTGGTGAAGTCGCTCTCTCTGGCTTCTAAAGAAGGGAACTCCTCTGCGGGTTTACTAATCTCTCCTCTTTCAAAGGATCTCGCAGCAAAAAAGGGCATGATTGACTCCCAGGCCATCTCCTTCTCCAGTGCTTCATCGATGGTCAGAAAATCAAGGAATTCTTTTTTCTGTTCGTGAACCAGTTTTTCTGATCTCATGACTTCTCTCCCTTAAAAATTCCAACTCTATTCATTCATCAACGAAAAATTTTATTTTTTTCTTAACTTCCTCGGCCAGCATCGGAAGACCATCTTGAATTTTCAACTTCTCTATATCGCCGTATCGCAGAGTCTCGCAATACTTGATAAATGAATACCAGACAGGATGAATTCGAACCAGCCTGCAGTGATTGAAATCATAATCCTGTCTGGGCATGAGGTTGGATACGACATCCCTTCTCATACTCGATTCTCCTTTATTTTCTTTGAATCCATAAGACGGTCGATCGAGCGGTTGAGAGCATCCAAATCCAGAGGCTTGACAAAGAACTGGGAAATAGAAAGATTGGACAGCTCATTCCTATCCACCAGGTCAGGGTAGGCGGAAATCAGGATGACTTCCCCTTTGTAACCCGATGCTCTGAATTTGGTGATCATTTCTAGACCATTACTGTCAGGAAGCTTTAGATCCGCGATGATTAGATCAATCTGGGTATTTTCAAAGCGCTGCAAGGCCTCCTGGGAATCCTTGGCCAGATAGACCTGATAGTTCTTGTGGAGGATCAAGAAAAAGGTCTTGCGGATGGACTCATCATCATCGACCACGACAATTCTCTTTTCGGACATTTTCTGTATTTCACCTCTTTTATAATTTCTTCAACACACATCTTTTCTGCAGGTTTTGTGCCAATCGATGAAAAAAAATTGAACGAAAGAACACCCCCAGAAAAAACGATATCGGGAAATTTTTCAAATAAAAGTTAGAAATGCTTGTTTAACAAACAGATAATAAATAAATTAAAGATTCAGGCCATTTTTTTTGCAGTCGTAGGGCTGGAAACCTAAAAATCGTCCCACAACCTCGGTTTTTCGCCTTACCCGATTTTCTTGAAATCAAATGAAAAAATATTTACATCGGGTAAAGAGGATTTACAGATCCAGTTTGTATTCCTTGATTTTCTTGTCCAGGGTGGGACGGCTGATTTGCAAGATCTGGCTGGCCTTGGTTTTGTTTCCTTTCGTAGCCTTCAACACATGCTGGATATAGTTCTTTTCCACTTCTCTTAACGGAACGAGCTCCCTCAAAAATAGCTTCTTATCTGCTGGCTCAAGCGGCAGGTTTTCTTCAAGAATGATATCTCCCTTGGCCAGGATGACCGCTCTTGTTAAGGCATTTTCCAGCTCTCGAACATTCCCTTTCCAGGGATGACGGACCAGAATCTTCATCACTTCCGGTGGAACTTTCCTCACATTCTTTCGCAACTTGCGGTTGATTTTCTCCAAAAGGTAAGCCACCAGATCGGGTATGTCCTCTCTTCTCTCCTGAAGAGAAGGCAGGGTTATCTCCACCACTTTCAACCGGTAATAAAGGTCTTCGCGGAGCTTCCCTTTTTCGATAAGCCCCTTTAAATCCTGGTTTGTGGCAGCGATGATTCTTGCCTGCGTCTTCAGGATTTTCTCGCCTCCAACTTTCATGAAATCCCTTGTCTCGATCACCCGCAGAAGTTTTGCCTGAAGATTGGGGGAAATATCACCGATTTCATCCAGAAAGAGCGTTCCTTTGCCGGCGATTTCAAACTTGCCCCGGGTCTCGCAAACGGCATCCGTGAAGGCGCCTTTCACATGACCAAAGAGCTCGCTTTCGAGCAGAGTATCCGTAATGGCTGAGCAGTTGATGACAATGAAAGGTTCGTCTCTGTAAGGACTGCTGTAGTGAATGGCTTGGGCTACCAATTCTTTTCCTGTCCCGCTCTCCCCCTGGATGAGAACGTTGGTCCTTGAATTGGCCACCGACCCGATGAGCTTGAACACCTGTCGCATCTGGGGAGAATGCCCGATGATGTTGTCGATGGTGTAATCCTTCTGTCTTTCCTCTATCAGGTAGCTGACTTTTTCCTCCAGCATCTTTATCTGGAAAGCCTTGCTGATGGTCAAATCGAGCTCGACGAAATCAAGAGGCTTGACCAGATATTCGAAAGCGCCGAGCTTGATGGCCTCGACAGTGGTCTTCATATCATCGTAAGCGGTCATGATGATGACACAGGCGCTCCTGTTCTTTTCTTTGAGTTTGCTCAAAACTTCAAGTCCGTCCCTATCAGGAAGGCGAATATCCAGCATAACCATATCCGGGGCGTTTTCTTCATACTTCTGAAGTCCCTCCTCTCCATCTTCGGCAAGAAAAACTTCATATCCTTTTTTTGTCAGATGAGAAGAAAGGGTCTTTCCGATCAAAGGATCATCATCGATTACCAGAATAGACTTCATCGTTCTCCCTCACAGGGAATAATGATCTCAAAGCAAGCTCCTTTCTCAGATCCTTCCTTGACTTTTATAGAGCCTTTGTGCTGTTCGATAATCTTTCTGGCGTTGGCCAAGCCTAAACCAATTCCAGAGGATTTCGTTGTGTAGAAAGGCTCAAAAATGACTTCCCTGTATTCTCCAGGGATTCCGCAGCCGTTATCGGCTATTTTAACCTTGATTTTACGCCCTGATTCCTCTCTCATCAAAGAGACGGATACGTTTATCTTACCCCCTTCTCCGGCGGCTTCATAGGAGTTGCGAAGGATGTTCAAAAAGACCTGCCTCATTTTGTCTCCATCCACAAGAACCTTAGGTAATCCTTCCTGATAATGCTTCTCCAGGGTTATCCTTTTAAGTTCCAGAGAGTCCGAAATGATTTTCACCGACTCGTCGAAGATTTGACCGATGGAGAAGCGGTCCACATTCAACTCGGAGACTCGGGTGAAATCCAGAAGCTCTTTGATAAATTTTTCCATATGGCTGATTCCCTCCTGCGAAAGGCTCAAGTGCTCCTTTTCGACCTCATCCAGCCGCTCGCTCTGAAAGAGCTTCTGGATGTTCAGTTTGACGGAAGTCAGGGGATTCCTGATCTCATGGGCAATTCCTGCGGAAATACGGCCGATAGATGCCAGTTTTTCTGCCTGGATCAGTCTTCTGTTCGCTTCTTCCATTCTTTTCCGGGCTAAGAGAAGCTGGTGGCTCATTTCATTGAAGCTGGAAGCTAAATCTCCGACTTCATCCTTGGAATCGACATCTATTTTTTGAGAGAAATCGCCCCTGGAAATCTTCACCGTTCCCTCCACCAATTTTTTCAAGGGCCCGGTTATACTTCTGGATAGCAGTGCGGCTCCTCCGGCGCCGATCACCAGACCCACAAGACCGATAAAAATCAGCATCAAACGAGTTTTGAGAATCTCTGACCGCATCTCTTCCAAGGAAAGACCGATTTTTATCGAACCCCATCGGGTCGGAGAACCGGAAACGATGATCGGCACCTCTATTTCAAGAATCCTGAGAACTCTGTCTTTCTCTTTGAGCTTCTTGGATTCGAAAAAGAAATCCTTGCTCTCGTCCTTTGCTTCCAGGTAGCTGCGGTTATAGATGTCATCATAATCTTTGATGAACTCATTGGCGACAAAGGGCTTGGCGTTCCGGTCGTAAAAGATGACATAAAGGAGTTTTTGATCGATTTGCCCTTCGATATTTTCCTCCAGTCCCTCCTTGTCCCAGAATATAAACTGGTTGTAGTTGAGGTAGGCGATATTCTTGGCTATCAAGACTCCTTTATTTTTTTGTTCCTCAAAGATGGCCTTCACCTCTCGCTGTTCGATAACAAAAAGAATCAAACCGACGAGCACGATGAGCAAACCGATCACAGAGAGCATGAACTTTGTTTGAAGAGACGGACGCAATCTCGGTTTCATAACATCTATTTATCCAACCATATTTTTTTGCAATCCAAATAATAAAAACTCAGGGGAGGAACTTCAATTCCCTTGACATAGGGTTGCATGACCACCCGGTTCTGTTTAGAGAAAAGAGGAGTCGCCGGCACATCCGAAGCGAGAATCTCCTCAATCTGATGGAAAAGGTTCACTCTCCTGGTCCAGCTCCGCTCCACTTCAGCCTCCTGAAGAAGATTATCCAAAGCTGGACTGGAATAGTTGAAAACATTGAAAATTGACTTGGAGAAGAAAAGAGGCTTGACGATATCTTCAGGGTCAGGAAAGATCATCGGCTTCTCACTCACAACCAGGTAGGGATCTTTCGCATTCTTGAGTTCCTCGATGGATTTGTAATAGTCCAATTTCAATTTGATACCGAACGCATCGAGCTGTCTCCGGAGTTCTCTGTAAATTCTAAGCTTTGATTCTGTTCTTGGCAAATCAAAAAGCAGGGTGATGGTCGGAAATTTGTTCTCGCCGGAAAAGCCTGCTTCCTGAAGAAGCTCATTGGCTTTCTCCGGATCAAAGCTCTTTGCGTCATCCTTGGGCAGAAAACCAGGGAGCCTGGAGGGGATCCAGTTGTTTGTGACCCGAAGCGAATATTTGACGTCATAGACTGCACGAGCAACGTCCTCCTTGTTGATGGCATGGGCAATGGCTCTTCGGGCGATGACTTGATCAAAAGGAGGCAGGTGACAGCTCATTCCGAGAAACACAGGATGAAGCAAGCCGTCTTCAAAAATCTGGTAGTTGGAGGTGAGGAGTTTTTCGGATAGAACAGGAATAGACTCTATCTCCTCGCCCAAAAAATGCTGGAGGGCAAACTCAGGACTGAATTCCACAGCCTTCAAATAAGGTTTTCCGGCAAAATAGTTCTCATTTCGCTTCAGGCGGACTCCGATTATATCCAGTCGCGTATTCCTGAGCCAGAAGTCAAAAACAAACGGGCCGGTTCCCGAAGGCTTAGTGAAAAATCCTCTTCCCTGGCCCAGGACAAGATCCCTGGGAAGTATCTTGCAGAAATGCAGACTCATCAGATACAGGGCGGAGATAAAAGGCTTTGTCCATTGGATCTCGAATGTGTGTTTATCTAAAGCTTTGAATCCAGCCACATCTTTGGCTTTTCCCTCCCGAAATTCCCTGGCCCCGACAACTTTGGGAAGGAAGAACTGGTAATAGGGAAAGTTCACCTTCGGATCAAGAAGCCGTTCCAGGGAAAATTTGACATCTTCGGCCGTCAGCTCGGCTCCGTGATGGAATTTGATTCCTCGCCTCAAGAAAAAAGTGTAAATTGTGCCATCTGAGGAGATGGACCAGTACTCCGCCAAATGAGGAACGATGTTCAGGTTTTTGTCCAGTTTGACCAAGCCATCAAAGAGCTGCTCGGAGATAAAAATGAAAGAATCCGGACTTGCCGGGTCAAGCTGCATTCGAAATTTATCGGTGAAAGATTTCAGGTGAAAAACTCCTCCATAACGAGGTATGCCCTCTCTTTGACCAAAATGGGAAGGGGGGATGACAAAGACCAAAGAAAAAACAAGGCTTAAAAGAGCGTACGGCGCGAACCTTTTGACCATTCTCACTTTCCTTAAATCATAAATTATCTTCGGATTTATAGCAAATGAAGGGCAACTTTTATGCCAACCCGAAAAAAGGGCTAATCCTATACATAAGAGCCACTTAGAAAACGAAATTGGTCGGATTATAAAATAATTTTTGTAAACTTTTTTTACATATGGAGCGGTCAATGGGAAGAGCTTTGACGAAGCCCATCAAGAAAATTCCAGAAGACATTTGCTTGAGAAGATCTCTTTCCGAACGACTCTGCGACCTTCATAACCTCCTTGAAGACGCGCATAAGGTTCCCTCCCCAAATCTTGCGGATTTCGTCTTCGGAATAGCCGCGGCGAAGGAGTTCTTCTGTGATATGAGGCAGCTCAAGAACATTATCACAGCCTTCGATGTCCCCTCCGCCATCAAAGTCCGTTCCAATACCGACATGATCCACTCCGATCAACTGAACCGCATAATCGATGTGGTCCACGACATCCTTGACTGTAGCTCTCTCCACAGGATACTTCTCATAAATGGCCATATAGTCCCCGCGCATTTTTGCCAGAATAGCATCATCCTTGATGTCCCGGCGCGACCCGTACTTCTCGCGAAGGGCTTGAAGGGCCTTGTCCCTGTCCGGATGGGGCTTTTCCTTTTTGATAAAACTGGAGACGAAACAGATTTGGACGACTCCGCCGTTAGCAGCCAAGGCTTTAAGCATTTCATCCGAGAGGTTTCTTGGACTATCGCAGAGGGCTCGGGCACTGGAATGGGAGGCGATGACCGGAGCTTTTGTGATTTGGAGGACATCAAAAAAGGATTTATCAGAAATATGGGAGACATCGACCATGATTCCAAGGCGGTTGCATATGGCAACAACCTCTTTTCCGAATTCACTCAATCCGTTATCCTCGGGATTCTGTCTATCTGTGGAGGAATCGCAGATGTCATTATCCTGGCTGTGACAGAGCGTCAGATACCGGACTCCCCTTTGATAGAATTCTTCCAGCAAGGAAAGGTCTTTGCCGACGGGGTAACCGTTTTCCATCCCGATGAAAGCAGCCCTCTTTCCCTCTTTTTCCAGACGGTAGGCATCCTCTGGCGTTGTCGCTATTCCCACAAGGTGCGGATAATCCTCGGCCATTTTATGAATGGCATCCAGCATGGCTGTGGCTCGCTCTTTGGCCTTGGCATAGCCCTCAGGCGTTCTTTCGCCCTGGCCGACAAACACAGCAAAAAATGCGGCATCCAAGCCGCCTTCGGCCATCCGCGGCAGGTCAATTTTGCCGCTTCTTCTCTGGCGAGGATCATGCCGCTCTCCGATATCCCATCCTTCTTCCAGCATGTTGGAAGGAGTGTCGATATGGGCGTCAACAGTCAGGGCGCAGTCATGAATCGCTCGGGCCCTGAGTTCAAAAGCCTCATTCTGAGGCTTGACCCTGCAGGAGACGGACCACATTCCGCAAACAAAAACAGTCAAGGCCAAAACCGCGAATTGTCTCTTCTTCATGTTTTTCTCCTCGGCCGCTAATTTTCCCTGGAATTCATAATTTATTAAAAAAAATTCATGAATTCAAACAATTTTTATCTCCCTCTTCTTTTCCTTCTTTGGCCTGTTCTTTGAATGGGGAGAAATATCAGTTTAAACGGCAGGCTCAGCGATTCGTCAGAGCTTATTGTTTTTTCAAAACGTAAAAATGCCTCTTTCGCTCCTGCTTTTCCATCCGCCGGAAATCGATGATTGTGTAGCCTCTTTGGAATAAGGATTGAAAAGCCTGCCGTGTCTTCAGCCGCCAGTTCAAGGGAATCCGCCGGATTCGAGTCTCTGGAACGTCCGTCTCCTGGAGCATCAAATAGAAATCATAAGGAATTTCTACCAGCAGGAACTCCTGGTTGAAATCCGATTTTATCTTTTTGATGATCTCCAAGGTGACAAATTTGTTGCGGCCCTTTATCTCCCGAAGGGCTGTTTCCGTGACGAGGTGTTCGGGGCTGACCAGGGCTTCCAGATCATAGTCAGGCCTTCGCATTTTTCTCTTCAAATCCCAGCAAACAAAAAACCTGTCGCAGGGAATATCGGCTCTGTTTAAAAACCCCTCGAAATCTCCGTAAGGAGCTTCCCTGTAGCTCGCCACCTCCATCCCGAAATGATGGATATTCCTGTGGGCATTGATCGCTGTCAAAGGATCGAAGGTGCATGTCACGGTAAAAATTCCGAAGACATCCCGCACCATCTCCCTCTGGAATTCCTTGATCATCACTCCAAGCCCGAAGTGCTGAAAATCCGGCCTGACTCCGGTATACTGGGAGTAGAACTGAAGGTTGGCCGGATCGCGGAAGGCTATGGCTTTGTCCTTGACGCCGACAAAGCCGTAGGAAAAGCCAACAAGATTTTCCTTCCCGAAGCGGCCTTTTTCATCCTCCGCATAGACGGCGATAAAAAGGCTGCTCCCTTCATGAAGGAAATTCTCGCACCACATGTTCCGTGCGCCCGGAAGGGTATCCTTGGCATCGCCCCAAATCTCATACCTGAGCTCTTCGTATTTCAAGTAATCTTTGGGATTTTCCGACGTTTCCACCTGCAAGAGAAATTTCTTGCCTTTGGCTCGATGAATCTTTTTGATGCCTTTCATGAGAGCTCGCCTTAAAGCTTAACAAAACGCAAGATGATTTTAGTCAAACAGACTTTCCATTGCAAACGCCAACCCATGCAATAAAATATTTGAAACCGTGTTGCTTTTGATATATGGTAATAGCCTTTACCGTCATCTTTGCTTTCGGAGCATTGTACGACATCCATGGAGGCAATCATGGAAGGAATAAAAAAATATGCCTTCTTCATTCTTATTCTCTTTGTCCTTATCCTCTTCGTCTCTGTTCTTGTCAGCGGAGAAGAATTCGAGGTAAAAGTCGTCAAGAGTGCGGAGGATCTGCCCGAAAAATTCTGCACAATCTGGAAAGAGGGCGATTTTCTGATTTCTGACGGCCAGACCCTCACCCTGATCGGAGGAAGCCAAAGGACGCTGAAAACCACCACCAACTCCCCTACACCTGGTGTCATGGGAAGCATCATCAGCTTTGTCCCCGCAGGAAAAAATCTGGAAAGCACCCTTGTCATTGGGTCTCCTTCGTTCAGGATAAAAGACAAACGTGAAGACTTGTCTTATACCCAGCTCCGGCCTTTGAAGGAAAAAACTCCCGGAGGAGCCTTCGCTTTTGAGGCCACCTCTCTTTACACAGGAAAAAAGGGGGAAAAAGCGCGGATCAAAACGCTCTATCATTTTTTCCCTGATCAAGGGAGAGTTGACGTTCTCTCCGCCTTGACCAACACAGGCGGAAAGGACTTGGAAGGCATAAATTATTCTCCTTATTGCAACGCATTCTGCAGCTATTCTTTCAGCCCTTTTCAGCGAGAGAAGCATCCTGAGCTCAACTTCCGGGTCTACCAGAAAAAGGGTCATTATTTGGCCTGGCTGAACCTGACTCCTTTGCCAGAAAAAGAGGAGAGCGGAGTATTAAAACCAAAAGATGTCTTTGAGACCCGCCACATCCTCCTTGTCGATACCAGGTTCGGGGAGCTTCTCCAGAAAGCCTACCAGATTCTTAACGTCCGTTTCGTTCAAGCCTCCATCCATTTCAAAGACTCGAGCGGAAGTCTGATGGAGGTCATCGTCAGCGATGCGCTTTCCTCATCTGTCTTCTTTCGCTCGATGCTGGACGATCCATTCTCCGTCCAGATCCCGCTCCCCGAGGGAACGTATAAAGTCAGAGCTAATTTTTTCCCGGCTGTCTCGGAGGAGCTCATGGTTGTCGCCGCAGGGAAGGAGAACTCCTGTCTTCTCCAGAATCCGCCTCATGGCCGGGTGAAAGTGAAAATCCAGGACAGCCAGGGCAAATTCGTCCCCGGAAAGGCCACCTTTATCGGGCTCGCTCCGACTCCAACCCCCTATTTCAAACCAGAAAACCCGATAAAAAGCGGAAAAAATTGGGAATCCTTCAAAAATTCCTGTTTTCCCCCAGAAGAAGGTCTGGAACTGAAACTCCCCGCCGGCACATATCTTGCCTCCGCCTCCAGGGGGCCCGAATACTCCCTGGACCAGAAAGCGATTGAAATCTTGAAGGATGAACTCCTGGAACTCGTTTTCCGTATAGACAGAGTGGTGAAAACGCCGAATCTCATTGCCCTGGACCCTCATCTTCACACTTTGAACTCAGACGGACAAATGCGCATTCCGGAAAGGATAAAATCGGTCGTGGCTGAAGGCGTGGAAGTGGCGGTGGCCTCGGACCACAACTTTATCTCGGATTATGCTCCAGCCCTCAAGACTCTCGGCCTGAATCAATATCTGGCTGTCCTCTACGGCAACGAAGTGACAACTTCTTATGTTCTCCATTTCAACACCTATCCTCTGAAATACAGGCCAGAAGAGGAGGGCAACGGCGCCATCGATCCTGTCTCTGACGAAGCCTCGCCTCTCTTTGAGGCCAGCCGGGAGAAAGACCCGGGAGCCATCCTTCAGGTCAACCATCCCAGAGCCGGCACCCTCGGCTATTTCAACAACTATCAACTGGACCTGGAATCTGCCGCCTATGCCCGGGAGAATTTCGATACGTCTTTTGATGTTCTGGAAATCATGAACGGACCGTATTTCTATTCCTCCAATTCTGTGGCCATCGAGGACTGGTTTCATCTTTTGAACCGGGGCTATTATTTCCCCCTCATCGGCTCCTCGGATTCTCATTCCATAGACAGAGGAGAGCCTGGGTACTCGCGAACTTATGTTTTTTACGAAGGCGAAGGAGGAGACGATTTGAACTGGGAAGCCGTTGCTCTTTCCATCAAGAAAGGACGCTCTTTTGCGAGCAACGGGCCCATCATCGAGTTCAAGGTCAATAACTCCTACCTGCCGGGCGATTCCTTCACTTCACGAGACGGGAAGGTGGACATATGGATAAAAGTCCAGAGCGCGCCCTGGATAGCCGTCAACGAGGTGAGAGTGATCGTCAACGGCGAGAGGAAAGTTATTTTCCCGGTGCAGACGGCAAAGGAAGTCATCCCCAAGTTTGAAGAAACGTTCAGTCTGAAACTCAGAGGGGATTCTTACATCGCCATCGAAGTTCTGGGGAAAGAATCCCTTTATCCTGTTCTGCAGCGTTCCTCCTGGACCGGCCTCGCGAAAGACGCTACGCTTCCCTATGCGCTGACCAATCCTGTTTTTGTCGATGTCGACGGAAACGGCAAATATGATCCGCCTCTCTCCAGGAAAATCGATCGCAAGTCCGACATTCCTCAGTCCAAGGAATTGATACCGCGTCATTGAGAATCGAGAGAAGGTCACGCAGTTTGCCGTCTAGTGGGTTTTTAAATTTCTATGGAATGCATCCCAAATTCCGTGAGAAAGGATTGTTCCCTGAATATCCAAAGATTTTGGGAGATAGCCGTAGCGGCCATTGAGGGCTCTGGCAGATTGGCTCGAAGGTACGCCGCTTTTGCCCCAGCGAGCCAAAAGCGGCTCGGTTCAAGGCTTCGCTCTCCTCTCCCTTCGGTCGAGGAACCCTGCCCGCTCAGCCTTTCACACGACCTTCTCACCATTCTGCCTTCGCCAGGTTATTTTAAGCCTGCGTGTTTTCGAACCGCTTGGCCGGAGCGCTACGCAGCCGCCGAGACAAGCGAACCGAATGGCGTTAAAAATCCGAAGGGGAGCTGAGCTATTCCCAAAATCTCCTCGAATCACGGGATTTGGAATGCTTAACTTTCGATCGAAGGACTTGATTTAATGCCGCCTAATTGGTAAAAGAATAGCTTAACCATGAAAAAGGAGCATGCGTCCCAATGGCTTCCTTAGCTCAGACTCTTTCTTTGGCGAAACGCGGAGTCATCAACTATTTCACCAACCGGCCTTTGTGCATTTCGTTTGAGATCACGCACAGCTGCAACGCTCGCTGCAAACACTGTCATCTGGGTGGTCCGGTGGAAGAACGCAGGGCCACGCCAGACGAATATGGGGCGCACTGCCGCGAGCTCAAGCCTGTGGTCGCTCAACTCTCGGGCGGAGAGCCGATGCTCCGTCATGACTTAGAAGAGATCGTCAAGGCCTTCAAAATTCCGAACAGGGCTCCCTATATCGTGATCACCACCAACGCGACTCTCTTGACCAAAGAAAAATACGAGAGACTCGTCAAGGCTGGAGTGGATGAGTTCTCCGTGTCTTTGGATTATCCAGACGAAAGACACGATGCGTTCCGCGGTATTCCGGGCCTTTTTCGGCGCATTGAAAAACTCGTCAACGAAGACCTTGCTTCGGAGACAAACAAGAAAATCACCCTCTGCTGTGTGGTTCAGAGCGACAATTTAAGAGACCTTGTCCGTATGGCTGAATTGGCCAAGGAATGGAAGGTCAAGATCAATTTCAGCACCTACACCCTCCTGAGAACAAAGGATGAAAGCTATATGCTTTCCAGGCAAGAAATAGAAGAACTGAAAGAAATCGTCGAAAAGCTTATCGATTTAAAAAAGAAGCACAAGAACATCTACACCTCCACTTTCGCTCTGAGAAAAATGGCGGATTTCTTCGAAAAAAGGTCCATTCCCCATTGCCAAACCGGAAAACGATTCGTCAATGTCAATCCAAACGGAACCTTCTCCCCCTGTGGCCTGATCATCACGGACTATAAATCCTATCAAGAACTCAGAGAAAAATTCTCGAAGAACAACACCTGCACGTATTGCTACACGGCTATCCGCGCGAATGCTGAAAAACCCCCGTGGTATTTAATCAAAGACAGCATTAAAGCGCTTTAAGGATCTCAAAGACAAATTTTTTTGTTCTCAGCTGATGAAAAGCAATAATAATACTTTGTCCCCGCCGCTCGCAAAGCCTAACGGAATGCCCTCAAAATTCAGGACTTTCATCTTCATCCTCGAAATCGCCTTTATCGCTGTGCTCCTCGTTGTGTGGCTCAGCTCGGAGTATATCCAAAAGAGTAAAAATTTATGGGTCCTTTTCTTTTACAACTTTCCCTCTCAATTTCTGATCGCCATCGTTCCCCATGAGCCGGTCGTCCTCTATTTTGGAAAATTCTACCTCCCTTTGGTTGTCGCCCTGGTCGCTGTCGCCGGCACACTGCTCACAGAAGCCGTCAACTATTCCGTCTTCAAGTATATCGTCGACCTGAGGTTGTTCAAAAAAGCCCATCACAGCAAAATTGTGAACAAGCTTGTGGAGCTCTTCAACAAAGCCCCCTTTTTGGCCCTGTTCATCGCGGGCTTTACGCCCGTGCCTTTCTACCCTTTCCGTTTTATGGTTGTCCTGGCCCATTACCCAATATGGAAATACCTGCTGGCTGTCTTCGTCTCCAGAACTCCCCGCTATTTCATCATCGCCTGGGTCGGCTATGCTCTAAAAATTCCTGATTATCTGCTTCTGGCCCTTTTTATCATTCTCCTTGCCACCGTCAACATTCCTCTGATTTTGAATCTGATTAAAAAGAGAAGGAAAAAAGAGAATGCCGTTTAGGGCCCTGGTCACCGGAGCCACGGGCTTTATCGGAAGCCACCTGGTCGAAAGGCTTGTCTCCGAAAAGTGGAAGGTGACCTGCCTGGTAAGAGCCTCCAGCCGCCTGGATTTTATTAAAAGACATCCCGTGGATTTCGTCGTTGGCTCGCCGAATGACAGCGAAAGCCTGGAGAGAGCTGTTTCAGATCAGGATTATATCTTCCATCTTGCCGGACAAATCCGGTCTACAAGCCGCAAAGTCTATGACATTGCCAACCATCAACTGACCAGGAATCTGGTCCAGGCTTGCCTCAGAAAAAACCGAAATCTTAAACGCTTCGTTTATGTCTCTTCGATATCCGCGGCAGGCCCTTCTCCACCCGTTCGCTATTCTGAAGAAAGCGAGCCTCCTTCGCCCACTTCAGAGTACGGCCGAAGCAAGCTGAGAGGAGAGGAGGCTGTTCAAGAAGCCTGGCATCTTATCCCAACGATCATCATCCGACCTCCCAATGTCTACGGCCCGAGACAGCAGGAAACAGAACTGCTGATAAAGACGATCCAGAAAAGGATTGTCCCCGTCCTCCATGAAGAAAAGGACATGACCAGCCTCATCTACATCAAAGACCTCATCCAGGGCATTCTCCTCGCAGCCTACGCAGAAAACACAAAAGGCCAAATCTATTACCTCACAGACGGAAAAGGCTATTCCTGGCGAAAAATAATCTTCACGGCCAAGAAACATGTTCTGGGAAATTCGCTCTTTATCCCGCTTCCTGAAGAAATCATCTATTTCCCACTCTGGGTCGTCGATATTCTCAAGGGTGCGGGTTTAATCAAACCTTTTCTTGGCCGCAAGTTCTTGAAGGCCATGGTTCAAACTCCCTGGCTGTTCTCATCCTCCAAGGCGGAAAGGGATTTTGGCTTCCAGGCCCGCTACAGCCTGAATCAGGGAATCAAGGAAACTGTGGCTTACTATTGAAAGCTCCGCCGCAAAGCGCAGGAGAGGATATTATAGATATAAAAAACAAGCAAAGCGCAAGTTCGATTGCGCCCAATGAGTTTTTCTGTTAAAAATAAAAAATGATGGAATGTCAGAGGTGCTTCGGATGATGAAAACCGAACCAGTTCCTGCGCAGAAAATTGTTTCTTTCGTCAACCCCCTGGCAGCCCGCAGAAAATGGAAAAGAAGTAAAAAGCTCAGAATCTATCTTGAGAGAAACCTCCCTGGTGAGATCATCGCCACCGAGATGGGGAAAAAAGATATGATCGAACTGGTCAGGGCAAAGAGTTTAGAGAAGGATGTGGTTATCGTGGTCGGAGGAGATGGGACGATTGCGGATGCCATTCAGGGAATTGTCGAAAGCGGAAGGGCCAAGGACATAACCCTGGGCATTGTTCCCCTGGGAAGCGGCAACGGCTTTCGAATATCCCTGGGTATCCCCAAGAGCGTAAAAAAGGCGTTGAAAGTCCTCTTCGAGGGTGAGATAAAAGAGATCGACCTGATCGACATCGAAGGATGTATGACGGGCATTGCCAGCATCGGGGCAACAGCCAAGGTCACCCAGGAAATGTATCTGCACACGATTCCAGGCCTGTTTGGCCATCTCCTGGCCTCAAAGATCATGCTCACCACGCCCCTTAAAGAACACAAGATCGAGCTTTTCGAGGGCATAGGCGAGGACGGGGTGTATTTCGACAGAAAAATTCTCAAAGTCAAGCTTTTTGACTGCATCGTTGGAAAAACGAAATATTTTGGCTACAGCTGGAAGGTCGCTCCGCTGGCCAAAATCGACGACGGATATCTCGACGTCACTCTTTTCAAGATGAGCGGGCTGAAGTACATGCTCATTTTTCCTCTCATCTATTTCGGCCTCTATCAGCTCAGACAGAAGCATTTCAAGGCAAAAAAAATGGTCATCCGCGGAAAAAGTCTTCCGCTTCAGTACAACGGAGAGTTTCTGGGAGTCAAAGACGAATTTGAATTGAAAGTTGTTCCACGGGCTCTTAAAGTCATCTGCTCTCCAAAGAAAAGCTCAGGCCAGCGGGTTTAAAAGCACGCCGCTTTTCCCCCAGCGAGGTAAAAACGGCTCGGTTTCAGGCTTCGCTCACAGAAAAAGGTCACAGAAAAAGGGACAGTCCCCTTTTTCTGAACCATGCCCGCTCAGCCTTCAAACGGCTTTTTCACCCGCTGGCCTTCGCCAGATGATAATATTTAAGAAGTCAAGGAAGCGAGCTATTTCTGCTTGCGCGATAAAAGAGAAAATTGTTTTCTTCCCCAGAAGATATCGGGCTTCGTTTCATCATTTCTGCTTGGCTTGGGTCACAATGGTCTTCACGTCTTCGAGCATTGTCGGAGCGTGGTAGACAAAGCCATCCTTGATCGTCCATTTCACTCCGCCCCTGGTGATCAACTTCCCTTCCTTCAAATAGGGAGCGCCAGTCGGATAGAGAAATTTCAGATTCTCCAGCGGATTCTCGTCGACGAGGATAAGGTCGGCGAGGTAGCCCTCGCGGATTCGGCCCAGCCTCTCTTCCACGCCCAAGATCTTGGCGTTATTGCCGGTAGCGTTCTGGATGACATCGATGGGATGAAAGCCCGCCTCCTGGTGGAGCTCCAGCTCCCGGATAACTCCGAAGCCGTAGAGCATGTAGATAAAGCCGGCGTCCTCCCCCACACCCACCACACCTCCCAATTCAGCAAATTTCCGGACTGCGGCCATCCAGATTCTGTAGTTTTCCTTCCAGAAGACCTCATCCGTTGTTGTCCAGTCCCAATGATAGGATCCGTGATAGCGGGGATTAGGCCTGAAATATTCCTCAAGGGCTGGATGAAGGTAATCCCTGAACCAGGGCTGGTTCATGGCCCTGAGCAAATCCCGGTTTGCCTCGTAAATCACAAAGGTTGGGCACCAGGCTACTCGCTTCTCCACCAGCATTTTCAAAACCTTGTCCAGCTTCTCGGGGACGGCTTCCCGCCAGAGGTGCCCAGCATAGCGGAAGCGGTCGCTCTCATTGTCGTAGTTATACCAGCAGGGAAAATTCTGGGACCCATGGAGGGCGGCATCCGGCACTCCGTACCAGTGCTCGATGCTGGTCACTCCAAATTCGGCATCATCCCAGGCGTCTGTTTCCTCAACCCCGACATGATGGGCGACCCGGAGGCCAAGCTTATGGGCCTCCTCCAGGGCGGCTTTCATGATATCCCGGTCCAGCCCAAAAATCTTCACACCATCGCCGTTGAGCTTTTTGATCTCCTGGACTCTCTTCCGAATTTCATCCGCCGTCCTTCCCCAGGCGCTCATGTAGAGGAAGATGCGGGGCGCTGCGATCAGACCTTCCAGGCTCTTGCGGCGCTCCTCAATCGTCTTCTGATAATTGCTGCCCACGTCCCGGACAGAAGTTATGCCGCAGGCCAGCCAGAGCTTGCAGACATACTCGAAGGGAAGGGCCTGACCGGCCCGGCTGTCGTGAAGATGGGCATGGATGTTGATCAGCCCGGGAAGACAATACATTCCCGTCCCATCAAGAACATGCTTTTCCTGCTGGTAGGCATTCTCGGCTCGGCTTGCAGGGCGCACGGACCGAATCGTATTCCCTTCGACGATGATGTCCATCGGGCCTCTCGGCGGCGTGCCCTTGCCGTCGATAACAACAACATTCCTGATCACCAGCCTGTCATAGCGCTGGCCGCTCTCCACTCCTCTCGTCTCGCTCCTCAGCCCCTGAGTCAGGAAAAGACAGGCCAGAACAATCGAACCCAGGGCTAGCCATTTCATTTTGTTTTTCATGGATCAATTCCTTTCGTTATTTATTTATCCTTTTCTTCCTTTCTCTCATTTCCCCAGAGTTTCCCGCTCCCCAGCGCTTTGCGCCAGGCATCCCGCCATCTGTGCATTTCCACAGGACCGATGGGGGGCATATTCTGCCGCTCCTCTTTGGGTCTCAATTTGGGAAAAGGCTTGTGGGGCTCATTCTGGTACCAGTAAGCCACGGTGACCAGGTCAAGAGTCAGGCAATTGTTATGTCCATACTCGATAGTGGCTTTGAGCGCTTTCTGGAAAGCGATCGGAGATTCAAGGAAAAAGCGGTAGCAGTGCGTTCGTCCCAGCCAGCCGGTTTCGTTGTTGACCCGGGCGTATCCAAAATAAGGATGCATGTAGATTTCCGTTGGCGACCAGGACGAGTTGAAGAAATCCTCTGTCCCTGTGCCGTGAAGCGACGGAGGCCATTTCTCGCCGTCGATGAAAAACATGTCGTCACCTTCTCCGTACCAGATAGGAGTGGGACTGTCCACATAATAATTGACGCCGACAAAATGGCCTTTGCCTTCGATATCGGCGAAGACATAATTTCCCGCGCCATCCGTGGTGGCGCCTTGAGGCCCCAGAACACTCCACTCGTTCTCTCCTTCGGGGAGAGGCTCTGTCCATTCTCTGTTCCAGAAGGCATGGAACCGTCCCAGGTCAGGATTGATGGAATCATGCTTTTCGTAATCGATGTAGTAATAGAAGGCATTGATCGGCTCTGAGGACTGATTCTCGACTGTGATCAGGGCGCCATCGCTGAAGGGCATGGGGAAATAGCAGTTGAGAGCATTCCCGTCTTTGGGGGCTGAAGCCAGAGGAAGAGTTATCAGGGAATATTTTTCCCCCCATCCCTGGCCGAAGAAATCTCCGATGGGACACTCGACGCTGGGGTTTGTCTCGTTGTCCCAGTACATCCGCAACACGGCATTGCGCCGCAGCATCGGGTCTTTCGAGGAAATGGTGATCCAGATGTGCTTGATGATTCCGGCTCCGTCGATGCGGGCGATCTCAGCCGCCTCTCCGGGCTGAATCACCAGCCGGTCAGCATTCTTCCCGCTGCGGTCAAAGCTTGAAATTCTTTTCGACTGATAGTTCTTCAGCTGGGCCAGGTTATCGAGCAGCGACGAGGACTTTTCCTCAGAAAAAGAAAAGCATTGGGCCGCGAAGACAAAGACAATCAAGAAAAAAGCCAATCTTTTAAAGCGCATTCCTCCTCCTTTCTCGATGTTTTTTATTCTCCATTAATACTAAAAAAACAAACCAAGGTCTATAAAAAATAAGGAAAAGTATGCATCCCAAATTCCGTGATAAAAGATTGCTCCCTGAATATCCAGAGATTTTGGGAGATAGCCGCAGCGACCATTGAGGATTTGACCTTCGGCGTTCGCTCTTGAAAAGCTTGCACGCGGAGGCTGAGCGGGCATGGTGCAGAAAAAGGGGACTGTCCCCTTTTCTGCTGATATTTGGGTCAACGCGGCATGATGATGCCTCCATGAGTGAAGTCTCCATAGACTTCCGCTTTCCCCTGCAAGTGAAGCAAACCGACAAGGGCGCCGGTGGCCGCATCCAGCTCGTGGCCGGTGCAATCTTTCCTGAGGCCCGATATTCCCAGCCGCCTCAAGCCCCGACGCAGCCCCGCAAGATTGTGTTTGACACGGGGAATTTTCCAGATGTCCTGGGCTCCGCCCGGATAAACCTCAACAACCTGAAAACCTTCCCTCTCCAGCACCCTTCGCAATTTTATGCCTCTCTCCGTCAAGCCCCTCATCGGCCCCAGGGTAACCGGGAAAAAGCGAATTTTCCTCCGGCTCAATTCCTGGTCACAGGGACGAAAGTGAGAACCGGTCCTTTCATGGATCGATTTCCGTCCAGGAGGAAGAGTCAAAGGAGCATCGATGGCCACAAGGGCCGGCTTTTCCTTTTTAACCTGGCTCAAGATTTCTTCATCCGAGTAGAGAAGTGCTGTCTTTGCCTTCAAGCCTTTCAGGAGACACCAGCCGCTCGGACGATGAGGGACACCGGCAAGATCGATGCCAGCGACAATTAAACTTTGCATTATCTAAGAGGATAGCAAATGCTGCTCATTCTTAGGAAGCATCTTTTTTCCCATGATGAAAAAAGAGATTTGATAGAGCGAGGAATGGAGGTGCTGGTTTCCGTCCCTCCGAAGCCCATGGAGGTGGGCGGGAGGGTCTTTGGCGAGGAGGGATGGAAGCCAGCACTGTGAGATTTGGCATTCATCATCATAGGCCTTCACGGAAAAAAGATGCTTACTCATTCTTAAAGATCTCCTTTCTCTTGGCTGATTTTGATATGATATAATTTCTAACGGTTTGAATCCAAAGACTCAGGAGGAGAGGATGAAAAAAAGTCTTGTCAGTATTATTTTTTTATCATTAATCCTGTCCGCATGCGCACCACACATTCACCTCGATTTTCTCGGTAAGGAAAAAATTCAGGAGGTCACCCTTGTCCAGAGCAAAGCCAAAGAAAAAATCCTTATTCTGGATATCTCAGGGATGATCACCAGCTCCCTCAACACCGGCCTCTTTTCCAAAGAAGGAGATATACTTTCTCAGGTCTACTACAGGCTGGAGAAAGCGTCTGAAGACGATAAGGTCAAGGCGATCATCCTCCGCCTGGACACGCCAGGAGGGGAAGTCACCACCAGCGACATTCTTTACAGCGAAATTTTGCGGTTCAAAGAAAAAACGCGCATTCCAGTGGTGGGAATGATGATGGGGCTCGCAGCTTCAGGAGGCTATTATATTGCCTCGGCCTGCGACTTCACAATCGCCCATCCTTCGACAATCACCGGAAGCATCGGAGTCATCTCCATCTTCCCCAACATCCAGGAGCTCTTTGCAAAAATCGGCGTTAAAGTGAACATCGTCAAGTCGGGAGAGATGAAAGACTCGGGAAGCACTTTTCGTGAGATGACCGAGGATGAGAAAAAAATCTTTCAGGAGGTTGTGGATGAGCTCTATCAAAAGTTCCTGGATGTGGTTTATCAAAAACGAAAGAATGTTCTTTCCATGGAAGAGCTAAAAAAAATAGCCGATGGCCGGATCTACACGGCTCACCAGGCTTACAAATTAAAACTTATCGATGAAATCGGCTATTTTGATTCGGCCCGCCAAAAGGCTCTTTCCCTCGCCTCCCTCAAAGACGCCAAAGTCATTGCCTACACCTATTATCCTTCAAGAAAGACAAACATCTATGCCACAAAACTGGAGAGCAGAACGCTTTTCGAAGAGAAAAGCTTTGAAGAGATTCTCCGTTCCTTGAAGAGCGGCTTTTATTACCTCTGGCTGCCCCAGGCTTCGAGATAGACGGGGTCGATCAGCCAATTGTAACTGTTATGGCAAAGGCGGGCGGCTTGACAATGTGGGCTTTGACCGAACAGGTGTCAACAGTCTTGATCACCGCATTTTTATATTTTTCCGGAAACTCCGGAGGAAGGCCAATCTCAAACAAGATCTCATCGATCCTCTTGGTCTCGGGATTCTTTTTTGTTTTCATCACTACACTCGTTTTTTCGTAGGGGATCTCCCGGTTCTGGCAAAAAGCAAGGACGTAATATCCTACACAGGCGGCAATGGAGCCGAGAAAAAGGTCAAAGGGAGCGGGAGCTGAACCTTCTCCTCCAAAGTAAACGGGCTGGTCGGTTTTGATCACAAAGCCTTTGTATTCCACATCCACCCGCGCACCGCCCGGGAAGCGCACTTTCAAATCTTTGTCCATAGCGATTCTCCTTTTTCAACCAAAAATAGCGGACCCAAAATACTAATACAAACGCAAGAAGAAAACGTCGTCGGATGGCCACACTTCCTTTTGTCACCCGCATGATACTCTCACACAATTTCTTGCACCATTATTCATTCGTGGCTTTGGAAAAAAGAGCAAGAAGCAATCTTTTATCCTTCTCCGTCAACGCCAACCGACCGAAAAGGTCATGGATCATCTCTGTCATATGAAGTCTGTTTGTCCGGTGGATAAACCCTCGCTTGTCCAGCTTTTCAAGGATAAGAGAAATGCAGTTCTCCTGATCTTTTCGCGAAAGAGGATTCTTGTGAATGATCGCTCGATGGCTGGGGTGATAAGAATAGACGTGGAACAGAGTCAGGACAACAGCAGAAGCGAGGTTATAAGATGGCTGCCTGGATACCTGAGGAATGGTGAAACAGAAATTGGAGCTGCGCAGCTCCTCGGATGTCAAACCTGTTCTCTCATTCCCGAAGAGAAGGCCGATGCGCGTCGAAGGGGGAAAGCTGAACATTTTTTTGACAGCTTCATCCAAAGGCACGACTGGAAAATTCTTCCTCTTCTTTGAGGTTGAGGCAAAAACAAGGTCCAAATCTTCAGTGGCCTGACTGAGTTTTGAGTAAATCTTAGCTTTCTCCAAAATGTCTGCAGCATGAACGGCAGTTTTGTATGCTTTTTGCTCGAGGCCTGTCGGACGGACGATCCTGAGTTCCTCAAATCCCGTGTTCTTCATGTTCCGAGCAACGAGTCCGATATTTTCGGGATGATCGGGATGAACCAGAACAACCGCAAATCTCTTTTTGATGTCGAATCGCTTTTTGTGACTCGGGCTTTTCATCGTCCTCATTATAAGCAAGGCCAGCTCGAAAATCGAGAGCTATTCCTTAGAAGCCATCAATCCTGGAGAAAGATTTTGGGAACATTGAGAGTGGGAAAAGGATTTTCCAAATCCGAAAGCTAACTGAAGCTAATATTTTCCAGTGCTTCCAAAGCCTGCTTCTCCGCGCGGGGTGCCTCCCAGATCATCAGTTTCCACGACCTGGACTTCGACCACCGGCTGGACGAGAAGCTGGGCGATCTTCATTCCTTTTTCGATGACAAAAGGCTCTTCACCCAGATTGGCCATGACCACCTTAACTTCCCCCCGGTAACCCGAGTCGATAACACCTGCCAGCCTGTGGATTCCCTTGAGGGAGATCCCGCTCTTATCCCAAACGAGCCCCACAAATCCTTCAGGAATAGCGACTTTGATGCCTGTCAGGACGGCTTGCACTTCGCCGGGCTTCAGAACGCAATCCATCGCCGAGAAAATATCCAGCCCCGCATCGCCTCGATGATGATAGGAAGGAAGCCTGGCTTCCCGACTGACTCTCTTCACCTTGAGTTCCATGCCTCAGACACCCTCAATCCTGACTTGTCCAAAATAAGGCTCTGCGGCCCTGGCCAAATCTTGGAGCTCCTGGCTGCTGTAAGGTTTTCTCTGAAGGTACTGGCTATCGATGGTGTTCTGGGAATGAAATTGCTGGAGCTGGAAAAGCCTGGCCCCTTTGAGCATCTCGCCGATCTTTTGGATGTCTTCATGTCCCACCAGGCCTGGAACGGCTGTGGTTCGAAAAACATATTCAAGGCCAGAGTTCCTGATAATGGCGACGCTCTGCGCAATATCCTGCTCTCTCACCGCGGAGCGAGTGACTTCTCTGTACCGTTCCAGCGGAGCTTTGACATCCATAGCGATATGGTCGATGAGTTTCTTCCTGATGAGCTCTTCTAACCTGGAGGGAAAGGAACCGTTGGTGTCAACTTTGACCAGAAGCTTGCGTTCTTTGATCAGGGCAAGCACCACCTCCAAATCATCATGGATGAGAGGCTCTCCTCCAGAAACGCAGATTCCCTCAAGCCAGCCTCTTCTTTTATCGAGATAGCCGATGAAATAATCCAAAGGAAAGGTGGGCAGCGTCTCAGGCCTCAAGACCAGGTCGGCGTTGTGGCAGAAGGGGCACCGGAAATTGCATCCCCCCAAAAACACTGTCGAGGAGATGTGACCGACGAAATCCTTGCTGGCAAATTTCTCTAATCCTTTGATCTCAACCAATCCTCTAACTCCTTGGGGGTGTTGAGCACAGCGACAACCTCTTTTTCCTTCTGAAGGACCAAAGTCGGGATGATGATTCCCCTTTTATCGTCACGCCTGATAACTCCCAAGAATTCCCGGATTCTCAGCTTGCTCTCTTTCTGGCTGAGGTTGTATTCCTCCCCTTCTAAGTCCGTCTCTTCGAGAGTCTTCTTGAGTTCATCACACCTCGGGCAGCTGGGGTAAGTGAAAAGAAGATATCTCATCTCTTAGCTAATTTGGTATGGTGTTCTATCCTTGAATTCCTGCTGTTTGCCGTCGTTCCAGGTTCTGACCGGCCTCAAGTACCCTACGATCCGGGAATAGACCTCGGTCGCCTGGCCGCATTTCGGGCATTTCTGGGATTCGCCCCTGATATAGCCGTGATTGTAACACACGCTGAAAGTCGGGGTGAGGCTGAAATAGGGAATTCTCGTCTCAGCGATCTTGCACACCAATTTCTTACACGTCTCCCTGTCAATGGCTTCTGGAAGGAAGCCATGGAAGATAGTCCCGCCCGTATACAGGGGCTGAATATCCTTCTGATGCTCCAGAGCTTCAAAGATATCCCGGGTCGAATCCACATTCAACTGGGTCGAATTCGTCAGATAGGGGTGCTTCTCTGTCCCTGAAGTGATAATGTTATGGTACTTCTCCTTATCCAGCCTTGCCAGACGGTATGATGTCGATTCGGCTGGCGTTGCTTCCAAATTATAAAGATTCCCTGTCTCTTCCTGGAACTCGCGGATGGTCTCTCTCATGAAGTTGAGAACCTCTAATGTAAACTCTTTTCCCTCCGGAGTGCCGATGCCCTTCCCGAGAAGATTCAGGCAGCACTCATGCATGCCGCAAACACCTATGGTCGAAAAATGGTTATCAAAATGGCCCAGATAGTTCAGGGTGTAAGGGACAAGACCTTTGGTCATCATGTTGTTGATGACTTCGCGCTTTGTCTCAAGCGATTGCTTCGCCAAGACCATGATATTTTTCAGCCTCTCGAAAAACTCTGGCCGGGAGCTGGATTCATAGCCGATTCTATTCATGTTGAGGGTCACCACTCCGATCGAACCGGTGGAATCCCCGGGGCCCCAGATATTGCCAGGCCTTCTCAGGATCTCTCTCTGGTCCAGGTTCAAGCGGCAACACATGGCCCGGATATCGCCGGGATTCAGACCTGTTCCGAGATAATTCTGAAAATACGGAATTCCGTATTTGGCTGTGACTTCAAAAAGGAGATTGGCGTTGCGAGCGTCCCAGTTGAAATCTTCGGTCAGGTTATAGGTGGGAATGGGAAAAGTGAAAACACGTCCTTGCTGGTCTCCCTCTCTCATCAGCTCCAGAAAAGCTCTGTTGATCATGTCCATCTCTTCCTGGTACTCGCCATAAGTCGAATCGAGCTCTTCCCCTCCGACGACAACAGGCTTGTCTTTCATGTCTGCGGGAATTGTCCAATCAAAAGTCAAGTTGGAGAAAGGAGTCTGCCATCCCCAGCGCGAAGGAACATTCAGACCATAGATGAGCTTCTGGATATCCTGCTTGACCCGGTCGTAGTCCAGTCGATCGGCTCGGACAAAGGGAGCCAGAAGTGTATCCACACTGGAAAAAGCCTGAGCTCCGGCAAACTCCCCCTGCATCGTCCCGATAAAATTCACCATGTGCAGGGTTGCTGTTTCCAGATGCTTGGCTGGAGAAGAGTGAACTTGATTGGGCACATGCCCAAATCCTTTTCGGAGAAGCTTATCCAGTGACCAACCCGCGCAATAGGCGACGATGGGGTAGGAAAGGTCATGGAGATGGAAATCTCCTTCCTGATGGGCTTTCTTGACTTTTTCTGAATAAAGCTGGTTGAGGGCAAAATTGGTGAGGACTTCACCGGAAATTCTAGCGTTGAGGCCAGAAAAGCTCGTCACGCCTTCATTGGAGTTTTCTCTAATCTTCCAGTCTATATCGTTGATGTAATCCTTGATCAGCCTCACCAGGTTGATGCCTGTCTCTCTTGCTTCTCTGATCTCTTTGTGTCTTTCCCGGTAGAGAATGTAGGACTTTGCAATCTCATGATAGCCCTGCTTCATGAGAACCATTTCCACGATGTCCTGAATCTGCTCCACAGAGGGAATGGTGTAACCTGCGAACTTATCCTCGAGCATAAAGGTCACAATATCGGAAACTGTTTTGGCTAGGCTGCGATCTGTGATTCCGTGGGATTCCATGGCTTTGTAAACGGCAGTGGTAATTTTATCCTGAACAAAATCAGCGATACTCCCATCTCTCTTTTTGATTCTGGTGATTGCTCTCTGCATCGAAGTCCTCCTTTCCCTTCTATATAAAATGAATCAAAAGCTCTCTTTTTCTCATTCTCTACCAGGGAAGGGACCTTCGTTCGAGAGGTGCTTTTCCCTGGTAGAGCCGAAGAAAGGAATCAACAATAATGCCATATTTTGTATAATATCGTGATTGAAAATACAAAATGTTGTATAAGCATCTGAAAATTTATACCCAATTTTTTTACGTGTCAAGTACTTTTTCGAAAAATTTTTTTCTTCCTTGTTTTCAATGAATTGCATGCGTTTTTTGCTACCCATTTTTTGCTAAAATCGACTCCAGCAAGGAAAAGTCAGAGTGGGATCGAATTCCGCTCTTCTGTGCTAATTTAAAACTTGAGGTGAAAAATGAGAATTATTGACAGGAAGGTCTATGTGAAAATATCTTCTGGTTAGAAGTCTGCTTAAAATGCAAGACCCAGGGCTTGGAGGATGTTTTCCAGATTGGTCTGGGGCTCCATGAGGATTCCACGAATTCCCAGCTTTTGGGCTGCTTCGACGTTCTCTTCGATATCATCGATGAATACACATTCTTCGGCCTTAGCCCTGGCCTTTTCCAAGGCAAATTCGTAGATTTGAGGATCAGGTTTCATCGCTCCAACTTCGTAGGAGAGAATGTATTCGTCAAAAATCATGATCTCAGGAAACTTTCTCTTGATAAAGCCAAAGCGCATGACATCGGTGTTGGAAAGCAAGCTGAGCCTGTAGCGTTTTTTCAATTTCCTCATGATCTCCAAGACAGGAGGATTGAGGGAAAAGACATCAACATAGATTTTGTAAAAGGTCTCAAAATCGATGCGGGCTTGGAGTGCTTTTGTGACTTCGCGGTAAAATTCCTCGGGATTGATTTGCCCTTTATCGAAGCCTTCAACGAGATAGAAATGCGCTCTTGTTAATCTTGCGATCTCCTCTTTGGAAAAAGGAGAGACATTCGCCATTTTTTTGAAAAAAATATCGTTGTCAAAAAAAATGATGACCTTGCCCAGGTCGGATATCACCCAACGAATCATGGAACGCAATCTCTCTCGAAAGATGAAAAGCATTTTATAGCAGAAAAAAACATTCAACTCAACCTTCTGAAATTGACTTTCATTATTTTCCTGTGATATAAGCCATCCAAAATGACCCTTCCAAAAGAGGCTGTTGGAATCTTCCATCCATCCAGAGCGCTGTATCGCTTCACAGTTTTGATCTTTGCTTCTTTTCTCAGCTTCGGCAGCTATTTCGCCTACGACATCGTTGGTGCGATTGCACCCACCCTGGTGGAAGAATTGCGCGCTGCCCGGGGAACCGTGGGCACTTTCTACACCATGTACAGCATCGCCGCGGTCCTCTCGGTCTTCATCGGGGGGTTTCTCATCGACCGCTTGGGAACCCGAAAGGCCAGCCTCATCTTCTCGCTTCTTGTTCTTTCCGGCGCTGTCGTAGTCTGTCTGGCCAAAAGCCTTCCTGTTTTTTTTGCCGGCCGTTTCATTTTTGGCGCTGGCTCTGAACCGCTGATCGTTGCCCAGAGCGCCATCCTCGCCCGCTGGTTCAAAGGGAAAGAGCTTGCCCTTTCTTTCGGGATCGCCCTGACTGTGAGCCGCCTGGGCACGCTGTTTGCTTTCAACACCGGCGAGTTGATCACCAGCCAGTTTGGCAGCTACCGCTATGCCCTGTTTGGGGCTGTGCTTTTCTGTGTCGTCTCGCTTGTGGCAAATATCGCCTACATCCTCATGGACCGCCGCGGCGAGCATGCCCTTAAACTGAAAGATGAGAGTGCTGGAGAGAAGATTGTCCTCAAGGATATCAAAGAGTTCAAGCCGACCTTCTGGTTCATCACCCTGCTCTGTGTCACCTTCTATTCCGCCATATTCCCCTTCACCGCCCTCTCCACGGACTTCTTCGTGGACAAATGGGGCGTTGCCCGCGTGGCTGAAGCGACGGGCGGATTCCTCTACCTCGTTTTCAACAATTTCCTCCATATGTTCAGCACGGCCGGAGGAATTTCCTCCATTATCATCTTCGCCTCCATGATTCTCGCTCCCTTTGCCGGACGTTTGGTGGACAAGGTCGGGAAACGGGCCACTCTGATGATCATTGGCTCCATGATCATGATTCCCAGTCACTTGCTCATGGGCCTGACCAGAATTTATCCTGCCTATCCGATGATCGCCCTGGGAGCGGCCTTTGTTCTGGTTCCGGCCGCGATGTGGCCTTCTGTTCCGCTGGTGGTGCGCAAGGAGCGGGTCGGAACGGCCTTTGGGTTGATGACAGCCATTCAGAACATAGGCCTTGGCCTCTTCCCGCTTCTCAACGGATTGCTCCGAGACCTTACCAAGACCTACACGAGCAGCATGGTCATGTTTGCCAGCCTGGGCCTTTTTGGCTTGGTCTTTGCCTTCCTTCTCAAAAAAGCGGACAGGCATGAGGGCAGCGGCCTGGAGAGAGGGGATTCGGAAGCGAAAGCGACTTGATGAGTGACTTCAGACAGGAATGGAGCAAGTTGTCAGTGACTGACAATTCCTCAGTATAGAGAAAATTTCAAAAAGGAGGGAAACACGATGAAAAGAAGCCCGTTAATTTTTCTTTTTGCCGGCCTTCTGCTATCCGGCTTCTGTGCTCAAAAGGGATCAGGAGAAAGATTTTCCTATTCCCCGGAAAAACCGACTCCGGGGAGCGAAATCACTCTTCGTTACAATCCTGCGGGAAGATCTCTGGAAGAGGCTTCGAAAATTGATTGTGTTGTTTACCTCTACAGCAAGGGAGTGCCTGAGGCCAAAGAATTTTCGATGGAAAAAACGAAAAATGTCTGGACAGCTTCCTTTACCACAAACATAACCACGCGGGGCGTTATCATCAAATTCCTGGCTGATAGCGAGGCCGACAACAATGATAAGCAGGGTTATACCATCACTCTTTATGGAGAAGACGGAAAGCCGGTTCCCGGAGGGTTGGCCGGGCTGGCAGAAGCCTGTTCTTCTTGGGGGAGATACTCTGCTGGGCTGGACTTCGATAAAGAACTGACTCTCGCTAAATTTGATGAGGACTTCAAGCTCCATCCCGAAATCAAAAGAGACTACCTGAGCTCCTATCTAA
This sequence comes from uncultured Eubacteriales bacterium, assembly GCA_964550165.1. Classification (GTDB taxonomy): domain Bacteria; phylum Acidobacteriota; class Aminicenantia; order Aminicenantales; family Aminicenantaceae; genus CAZJYC01. The sequence continues at coordinate 102,781 of CAZJYC010000001.1, read as the reverse complement.
CCCTCCTGGCCAGCCTGAGAACTCAGGAAGGGAACGAGACCATCGTCAAGGAACTGGAAGAGCTGGGAAAAAAAGAAGATTTATCCCTGGAAGAGCTGGCGATGATGGTCAATCTCTACAAAAGGATCAGCGAACCCGAAGCCGCTGAACACTATGCTGAAATCATCCGCAAAAAAGATCCGAAGGGGGACTTTTTCCAATCAGAAAGGTTTATGGAATTTTACCAGACAAAGGATATCGATAAAAAGCTTGCCCTTCTGGAGAAATTCAAAAAAGAGTTTCCTGGAAGTCCACGGCTCTCCACGTGGAATACTTATATCCTGCTGGCCTACCAGCAACGGGGCGATTACAACAAAGTCAAGGAATACTTAGGCAAGTGCCCCGAAGTGAACTCAAGCATCTGCAACAACATTGCCTGGGATATGGCTCAAAAAAACATCAACTTAGAGCTGGCCGAAGAAATCGCCAAAAAAGCCGTGGACCTTGCCCGAGAAGAAAGGCTAAAGCCGCCCACAGAAAAACCTCCGGCTTGGACCGAAAAGGAATGGCAGGAAAATCTTGGTTTTTCTCTCGGCATGGCCCTCGATACCTACGGCTTCATTCTTCTCAAGCTCAACAAAGCCGGAGCCCTTCCTGCCCTGGAAGAGGCTGTCCAGCTCACCCATGAAAAGAGTGCTGAAATCAACGAACGCTACGCAGAAGCTCTGGTCAAAAGCGGCTCTGCCGAAAAAGCCGCAGCCGAGCTGGAAAAATTCATAAGAGCAGGAGAAGCGACAGCCAAAATGAAGGACATCTACAAGCATGCCTGCCTCCAGGCCAAAGGAAGCGTGGAAGAGGCAGAGCAGAGACTTAAGGAATTGGAAGAGGAAGCCAGAGAAAAGCTGAAGGCTGAATTGAAGAAAAAAATGATTCTGAGGCCCGCACCGGATTTCGTTCTTGTTGATTTAGATGGCAAATCTGTGTCGCTCTCATCATTAAAGGGCAAAACTGTCATCCTTGATTTCTGGGCCACATGGTGCGGTCCCTGCCTGGCGGCATTTCCAGGAATGAAAATAGCTGTTGAAAAATTCAAGCCCGACACAACGGTCGAGTTTCTCTTCGTCAATTCCTGGGAAAGAGTGGAAGACTGGAAAAAGAACGCCTTGGATTTCATCACCAAAAACAACTATCCCTTCCATGTCCTCCTCGACACCGAAAATAAAGTTATCGCCGCTTACAAGGTGGAAGGCATTCCGACCAAGTTTGTCATCGACAAAAAAGGAAAGATTCGCTTTGAAAGCGTGGGTTTCTCAGGGAATACGGAGAAGATGGTCGAAGAGCTGAGCCTGTTGATCGAAATACTCCGCTGATTCTGAGTTTAACTTCTTGAGCTGTGTTTTGTGCTTTGTGAAAAAAGATAAATATGTGGGAAAGGCGGTGGAAAGCTTGAGAAAAAATAAAGGTAAAGAAAAATGATGCTGAGCAACGTAAGAAGAAACCTTTCGCGCTAAGAGGAAATGAGATCGGAAATCTTTTTGAAGAAGCCAAAGCCCTGAGAGTCGCCAAGACTTTAGAAGATGCCACGGACTTCCACCTCAGGCATCCTGATCGGGAGAAGAATTTCTGAAAATTTTATTATTGCGTTTGTATCAGTATTATTTGGCTTTTCTTGTTGCAGTGGCTGTTGCCGTAGCCTCTAAATCCTCGACAGTCAGAAGGCCTTCGAGTTTATTATCACCGACCTTGAACTCTGCTTTCACCAGCCGTTCAATGCCATCCGGAGGAGTGGGCGAATTGAAAGTAAATTTCAACGTCTGCCCATCGTACTCGATATTTGAGAGAGGCACATCGCTGAAAGCCCCTGTCGATTCACTGATCGTTCCTTTCAGCCCTTCTTCCGATTTTTCAATACTCATGGAAAGATAGTAATACTCTCCATCCGCATCCACTTCTATATCCCAGGCTCCCATAATTTTCCTTAAATCCGGAGTTTCCTGGCTTAAGCCCGGAGAAAAAGAAAAAGAAAGAACAAGGACAAAACCCAGGACTAAAACCTTTATCAATTCTTCCTTCATCTCACGAAACCTCCCTTGCAGCTCAGAAGATGAGTGCAAATTAAAATTTTTATTATTGTGGCCCAGGTTGATAAAATCAGAAAAGCCCGCAGTAGAGGACATCGGCGTGGAAGAGCTCATCCGTCACACGCCTTGTTCGCCACTCCACGGTGTCCTTTATTTCAAAATAAAACCAGAGGTTATCGAAGATTTTCAACTTTTGCAGATAATATTTGGCAAAATCGGTGAGGTGGTCAACAATGACCTTGCCAACCTGTTTGTTTTCCTCATCCAAAATAACTATCCTGTTGATTTCTTTCTGCTGGTCTCCCTGCCCGACTGTCTCCCTCTCCAGCTTGCCATAGATCTTTGCTTTTCCTTTTCCTTCCCAGGTTTCCTTTCTGTCATAATATATGTTCTTCAAAGCCTGGAATTCTTCTCTTGCTCTCAAATCCAGATAGTCGTCAAGGACAACCTCTTCTGTTCTGGTGAAAACACTCACCCACCCTCTGTTTGGCTCCTTAGCCTCGATGTTTTCTGCTACCAAAATGGATGGCAGATCTGAGGAAAACACTCCTTTGCCTCTTATTTCTTTTCCAGCCAATGCGCTCGCGTCACCTGAATTGACTTTCCCCTGAACAATGATATCAAAACCCTGAGCTTCCGGCAGATAAAGATACTTTCCTAAAGCCACCTTTACTGTGCCTTCAAAATCGTTGAGCCCTTCTCTGATGACCTGGCCTTTTGCCTCTGGAAGCCCTGCTTCTTCCACAGCTTTTTTCTTGCAGCCGATAACTCCTCCAGCCACCAATAAAAACACAAAAAGACTCAATCCCAAAACCTGAATGATCCTCCCGGCCTTAGTCTTTCGTTCTTTTGAAATCCATACCCTATGAGCCATAACGTTTACCTCCAAACTTTAATCCTTGGATGAAAATTTAATTTAATTGGGGCGGTGAAAGTTGCCTCTCCTCGATTTTGGTTGAAAATATTTTATACCACTGAAAAAAATAAAAGTAAAGAAGAAAATAGCTCCGGCTAAACGGTTCGAAAATGCTTTTAATAAACACACATCTTTTCTGAGATAAGACACGCTAGAGATTTAAATTAGGCCTGCCCGCCTTTTGAAACAGACAGTGTTTGAGGATTTCCAAGAGGCTCTATCTATTTCTTTTTAATACTTTTACCAGAGACAGAACGCGAAGAAGAGCTGTGGCCGGAAGAGCGGCTCACCCCAGACGGAGCAGACGAACCTCTGGAGATTGAGGATGAGCCTATTTTACTTGAAGAACTCCTATTCTTTGGAACCGAGACGGACCTTGAAGGCGAGGAATAAGTTCGAGAAGAAGAAAATGAACTTCTTTCTGTGGAGCGACTGAGAGAGGAACTGGCTTTAGGAGAACTCGGCCTCGTGGAACTGAACGAAGAGGTGCTCTGCTTCGTTCTCAGCGAGGGGAACCTGGAAGGCGAAGTTCGGGATGAACTTGGAGTGTAGGAGTTTTCCTTTGATGGAGAGGAAAAATTGCGCAAAGAATTGGATCCGGAGCGCTCTTTGACCCGACTGGAGGACAAAGGACTCTGCTCTCTTGTGGCCGAGGAACTGGGAGTTGAGCGGGAAAGGGAAGGAGCCAGTCTCGATGGAAAGGTTTTCAGGGCCGAGCTTTCGCTTCGGTTCGCACGGGACAAACTGCCCCCGGAAAGGCGGGAGTTCCCCGGCGAAGATTCGGATGGGTATTGGGCAGGAGTTCGAGAAGAGAGGCTTGACCGGGAAATGCTTTCCATCCGCCTGGGCACGCTCCTCTCTTTGGAGGAAGAGCTTCGGGCGCTGCTGGGAGACCTCTTGAGCGACGACGATTTCAGCTGGGAAAGTCCCTGTTCTGAGCCATAATCCCTGTTCACTGGCCGCAATTGCGACTTTGAAAGCGCCCTGGCCACCGTTGTGTCACTCAGGCTGATTTTCCTGACGACAGGCCGGACATCGGGTTGTTTGGCCGACAACGAAATCTTTCCGATTCGCGTGATTCTATCCTGACTCAAGGCTGCGCGCGAGATCGTCCTTGACTGCAGCTGGTCCTTTCTGACAACAACCAAGGCCCGAGAATTGGCGGGGTAAGACTGCCCATAATACCGCGCGTAAAAATAGTTATTGATGATGACAGCCGGGTATCCGTAATAGGTTAAAGGGCACCAGCCGATGTAATCATATCCCCAGTACCAGTGGACCCATGCCGGTCCCCAGAGGGTGTGTGGAATCCAGTACCAGCCAAGGCCTAACCTCCAGTGCCATCTCCCGTAGTGGTAAACGCACCAGCCCCAGGGTTCGTAGGAGACCCATGTCCAGCCGATGGCAGGATACCAAATCCACCTGCCGTAAAAATACGGCCTCCAGTCCTGGTGATAAACATAGGGAACCCAGACATAGCCATAAGGGGATTCATAGACCCAGCGGCCGTATTCATCCAGTTCGGATTCGTATTCATCAAGCTCTGAAGGAAGGTAATTTCTGCTGACTGGCCGGCTGTGCAGAGCATCACGGGACTGATTCCACTCCGCAAAATCATCAAAATCGCTGGCATAAAAATAAACAGGGTCAGACAGGAACCGGCCGTCAGAGGCGATTAGCTTCTCGTTGCTCTTGACCAGAAGGGAGCCTCCTTCTCCGGCAGCCTCCGCTGCGCCTTCGAAAACGAAAAGTTCTGTCTCTCTGTTCTCCCTGATGCCGACCCGGTAAAGGCCTTCTTCCAGGATATAGAAAGAGGCGTCAGGGGAGTGAATTTCGAAATTTTTTTCTATCTCTAAAAAGCTGACTCTTAAAAAAATATTCCCAGCCAGAAGATGGAGCTTGATCCCATCATTCCCTTCTGTGGGAAGGTTGATGAATTCGACCTGAGTGTCGCTGTCGAGACGGAGGTAGTTCCCGCGGCCAAAGTGTATTTCTCCGCGGCCTTCCCGGCTTCCTATCCGATCGCCCTCAACGATGGCCAAGTTGACCACGCCTTCCTCATAGCCCAGACCTTCAGCTCTCTGGACAAAAATATCCCCCCTGATATAGCTCAACCGGGCAAAGCTGTAGCCGGAATAGCCCTCCTCGGCATACGCCAAGGAAGCAAGAAAGGCAAAAAACGCTATAATCAACACAATCTTTCTCATTTTTCTCTCTCCAAAAAAAGAAAAGCAAGAAACATGCCAGTCTTTTTTTCATAGCAGAGAAGAGAAGATGAGTCAATCCTGTCCTGAATAAAGGACAGCTGACAACTTATTGAGTCAATTTTGAAAGAGCCTCAGAAAGATGGCCGAAGCGACCATTGAAGGCTCCGGCAGATTGGCCCGAGAGTACGCCGCTTTTGCCCCATCGTTACCTCGGAGGAGGAACATCTTCGCTTTCCCCCTTCTGATTTGTGGCCAGCCACTAATCAGCAAAAGCGGCTCGGTTCAAGGCTTCGCTCACAGAAAAAGGGGACTGTCCCCTTTTTCTTACTTACCAGCGGCGCCAGCGGTCCATGAAGGGTCCGCCTCTGAAATGCCATTGTCTCCAGAAGAGCGGACCGTGCCTGAAGAATCCTCTGCGGTCCATGAATCTTTCCCGCAAAAGGCCTCTTCTATCTGCCATTCTCTTCTTCAGCTTATCCAGCTTTTCCAGCTGTTCAGGGGTAAAAACCTTTCTCATCTCCCGCCTCTGCTGGACAACCCTTTTGAAATGGCTGGATTGAAGCTTTGCGATTTGATCAATAAGAGAGTCAATGTCTTTCTGGCTGGAATTGGGATCCTGCAGCAACTTGTGAAGCTCGTCGCGAAGCGGCCTCATTTTCTTTTGGAATTCTTGCCTCTCCTCTTGACGCATTTTTCTGAATTCTTCCAGCTTTGCTTTCTGTTCAGGCGTGAGATTGAGAAAGCCTCTCGGCGGCGAAAAACGCTCTTTGGCGACCTCCTTTTCGGCTTTCCTCTCGGGTTGGCCATAAACTGCCGTGGCAAAGACAGCGAAACTCAATAAGGTAAAACCTAAGACGATGAACAATAAAGACCTTTTCATCCTAAACCTCCTCTCGAATATCTCAGATGAATTAGACAAAAAAAATAATAGAATCCTTGGCATAAAAGGAAAGAAATCACAGAAATTGATTTAGATATTCGATATGTGCGCTGAGGCAGAAAAAGGAGTTCTCTCCTTCGAGAGAACTCCTTTTTTAAGCGGAAATTCTTTTTGGCCTCGAGAAGCTAATGACCGATAGAAATATTATGCTTTCTTCAGGATGGGCATACCTGTTCTTTTTGTTTCCATGACCTTGTATCCAGCCGGAACAGAGTCCAATGCCCCCTGCCTGACGTCCCGGGCAAAATAATAGATCCTCTGGGTCCGACCGCCCTTCAGATTGACATCTCTGAAATGCAAATAGTACTTGACCCCTTTTGAGTTGGTGAATTCATAAGCCATTTATTTTACCTCCAGTTTGAATTTTTATCCCAATCCTAAAACACAAAGCGCAAGCTGACTCCGATGAGATGGGCGGTTGTGGAGTATGTGCCTTCGCCCAGATTGCCAAATGGAGTCAAATAGATATCTCTGTTGGGGCTTGTCCTGTCGTTGAAAATCTCAAGCAGATAGGCGACATCGAGGATAAAACTGCCGGCTTTGTAGCCAAAGCCAGCCGTGAACGCCCACCGGTTAGCATCAGCCAGCAAGGGATCCATGGTTTCCACCGGCTGGGGAGTCTGATCATAAAGAATCCCTGCCCTCAGAGCAAAGCTTTCACTGAGCTTGTACTGGATGCCGCCCCTGAAGAGCCAGCTGTCTTTCCAGTTTTCCTCGACTGTGGTTGTCTCGTCTTCCCAGGGATCAGGATAATCGATTTCGATATCAAACTCATCATAACAGCTCCAGAGGACATAATGAGCATCGAAGGAAAGCATCAGCTTTTCGGTCAGGTTAAACGCCACTCCTGCAGCCAGAATGTGGGGAAAACTGAAAGTGGTCGAAACCTCTCCTGAAGGAGGAATATACGGCTTGAACGGATCATCGACGTTGGAGCTATCGAGCGTCAGGTCTCCCTCAAAATCGATGGAGAATCCCCCGCGCCAGTTGAACCCTAAAGAGACTTTCTCTCCCTTGTAAAGCACACCGGCGTTCAAGCCCCAGGCACTTCCACTTCCTTCGACAGCAACAGGAACATCATAGGCACCGCCGCCAAAATCTGTAAAGTCCGCATAATTGACAAGGTTAAACTTTAAGTCGGCCCGGATGTAGGAGACGCCAAAAGCCGCTGAGAAATTATCAGTCAGTTTAACGGCGACCACGGGATTGAAGAAGAAACTCTTCATGTCATCTTTGGTGGCAATATACCTCAGCGGATAGTCTTCTGGCCATTCTGTCCCCAGACCGTAGGGTGAGAAGAATCCGAAGCCGGCTACGATTCTGTCTGTAATCTTCTGCGTGATGTAAAACGTGGAAGGATAGAACACCTGACTTTTGGCATCATAAGTCGTAGAGTATCCGGGATCGACAAGTTGAATATTGGGCATTGTCAAGGTTGTTCTGGGGATAATCAGGGTTGTCCCAACAGAAACCTGCGTTCCATCCAAAAAGGCGATGCCAGCGGGATTGTGGAAAATGGCCGTGGGATCATTGGCTATGGCCACAAAGGCGCCTCCCATGGCCATGGCCGCTGCGCCGTGCTCGTAGATGAGAAAACCAGCGCCATAAGCAGAAAGGCTCAGACCCAAAAATGCCAGAAAAGACAGAATGATCACCTTGACCTTTTTCTTCATCAAAACCTCCAAATAATTACTTTAATTCCTCCGCTTTCAGGAGGGATTGTTTAGTGAGACCTGTCACCTCTTAATTCTGTCTCAACTATTTATAAGAAATAAGTAACATTGTCAAGATAATTTTATGAAAAAAATATGGGGTCATACCTTAATTTCCGACTATCCTTTTCTGTATTTCGCTCGGACATTTTTCGCGAAATCTCTTTGTTAATGGCCTGGATTATTACCTAGAAAATAGCCTCGTAACTTCAACGCTTTCAACAAATCGGCTATTTTCATGGTTTGCGGGTGTCCTGAGGTCATGACAAATTCATGAATCAATCATGTCTATTGTTAATGGGCTGGATTATTCATGAATTAATCCAGAATAGCCCATTCTGTTAACTCGGAATGATAATTTTTCTGATGAGCATTCATTTCCTCATGAACTTTCGTATTTCTAAAAAAAATTTAAAATTTTTTAATTTTTCTCTTTACAATCGTATTTTTTTTGTTATAATGGTAAAGGTTCTCTTTGGCGGGCTGGAGAGAGCCCCCACCTTTTTGGTTCCCATCATCAACCCCCCTTTTGCTGACAACAGCCCGCACTCCTGTTAGGACGTGCTTTCATGGTCGATAAAAAAAGGCGTGAAGAAAGATACAGAAGAATCTATCAGCAGCTTCAAACTCTCCTCGTTCAAACGGAAAATAAGACCGCTCGCCTGGCGACCGCAGCCGCCCTTCTCCACCACAAGATGCCCCAGTTCTTCTGGACCGGATTCTACATCCTTGTTGAGGGGGAGCTAACTGTCGGTCCCTACCAGGGTCCGCTGGCCTGCCAAGTCCTGGAGAAAAACAAAGGCGTATGCTGGGCAGGAATCCGAAGCAGGAAAACAATCATCGTGCCCGATGTTCATAAATTCCCAGGCCACATTGCCTGCGACAGCCGCTCTAACTCGGAAATCGTCGTTCCCCTCTTTGACAAAAACAGCCAAGTCTGGGCTATGCTCGATGTCGACAGCCGGAAATACGATGCTTTTTCCGCAGTGGACCGCCAGTGGCTGGAAAAGATAGTCCAGTTGATTTAAAGTAGGATACAGGAATCTGAGCATTAAAAAATTTCAGAGTAAAAAAATGGAGGTTGAAATGGCGCAAAAAGCAAAAAAACACCTTCTTTATATGCTTTTCATTTTACTTCTTGTCTTCGGAACGATCCAGGCTCAGGAGAAAAAAGCTCCTCCCTGGGAGCTGACGATCGACGCCATCATGGAAGGGACTGAGCTTGTGGGAACAGCGCCCTCGAGCATCATATGGTCAATGGATGGAACCAAGCTCTATTTCCGCTGGCAAAAGCCGGGCGAGAAGAGCGCGGAATTCCACGCAATCACCAAAACAAATCTCACCCCTCAGACAATAAAGATTGAAGACTTGCTCAAGCTCCCACCCTTTCCCTCCCGGTCTTCCTTTTCCCGTTATTCGGGCTTCTTCGGCATGGAAATCAGATTCGACAAAGAAAGGAAGAGAGCCCTTTTCACCCGCGGAGGAGACATTTACCTTCTGGATATTCCTTCAGGAAAAACGACTCAGCTCACGGCGACCGACGAGCGTGAATCCGGCGTGAATTTCACCTTTGACCAGGAAAAAATATCCTTGGAGAATCGGCTGCTACGGCGGAAGCTATGGCGGCTCCCTGACCTTGATGGCCATGTTCAAAGCTGCGGAGACCTTCAAGGCCGGAGCCGCTTTAAGGCCGGTCACGGATTGGGCCCACTATCATCCAGGCTACACGGTCGACATTCTCAACCTCCCTCACCAGGACACCGAGGCTTACAAGCAGAGTTCTCCTCTCTACTTTGCCGGGGGCCTCAAGGGAGCTCTTCTCATCTGCCACGGCATGGTGGACACCAATGTCCATTTTCAGGATACAGTCCGGCTTGCTCAGAGGCTCATCGAGCTCAGGAAGGATAACTGGGAAATCGCCTTCTATCCAGTGGAAGGACATTCCTTCCACAACAACGCTTCCTGGGCCGACGAGTACAAACGCATCTTCAAGCTGTTTGAAGAAAATCTCAAATAATTTCTATTTCAATGTTTCACGATGATATTAAATGGCAGATTGGGAGTCTCGTTAGCCGGAAGCATCTTTTTTCCCGTGATGAGATTAAGAGATACAATAGGCTGAGGAATGGAGGCGCTGGTTTCCGTCCCTCCGAAGCCCATGGTGGTGGCTGGGAGGGTCTTTGGCGAGGAGGGATGGAAACCAGCGTTGTGAGAGTTAGCTCTTATCATCATCTGCCTTCACGGAAAAAAAGATGCTTACTCGTTAACCTTTTTAATTTGAAATAATCCATGATTTCCGTATAATAGGAAAGAATTTTCATGGCTGCTGTACTCAAAGTTGAAGACCTCCACAAATCGTTCAAGGTCGGATTCCTTCTCAGAAAAAAGAAAATCCTCAAGGGCATATCTCTCTCTGTCGAAGAGGGAGAAATTTTTGGCTATCTTGGCCCGAACGGCGCGGGCAAGACGACAACCATCAAATGCATCCTCGGCCTGATCCACGCGGAGAAAGGAAAGATAGAGATCTTCGGCCATCCCCACCTTTCCCTCAAAGCCAAAGAAAAAATCGGTTTTCTCCCCGAAAATCCCTATTTCTACGATTATCTGACCGCTTCGGAATTCCTTCATTTCTACAGCCAGCTCTTCCTGATGGAGAAAAAAGAGAAAGAAGAAAAAATCAAAAACATGCTCCGGATTGTTGGCCTGGAAACGGCGGCAAACCTCCAGCTGCGGAAGTTTTCCCGCGGCATGCTCCAGAGAATAGGCCTGGCCCAGGCCCTGCTCAACGACCCTTCTCTTGTCCTTCTCGATGAGCCTCTGGGAGGCCTGGACCCCCTGGGAAGAAAAGAGCTGAGGGACGTCATCATCCGGCTCAAAGAAGAAGGCAAGACTGTCTTCCTCTCCTCCCACATCCTCCAGGACATCGAGATGATCTGCGACCGGGTGGCGATCATCGTCAGCGGAGAAATCATCAACCAAGGATCCCTTCACGAGCTTGTTTCTGAAAGAATATTGTTCACAGAAATTACGCTTTCTGGCTTGGACGACAAAGATCTGGAAGGGCTCGGGGAAAGCTTTTCGGTCAAAGGCGGCAGGATGCTGCTCAAAGTCTTGAATGAGGATAATGTCGAGAGAATTCTCGAACTTGTCCACTCCAAGAAAGGGAAAATCCATTCCTTAACTCCCAGGACAGAAACACTCGAAGATATTTTTGTGGAGATGGTGAAGCAAAGATGAAAATCGTGGCCATTGCTCTCAACACCTTCAAGGAAGCTATCCGCGACCGCGTCCTTTACCTCCTTCTCTTTTTTGCCGCTGTCTGCATTATCTTCGCCCGCATCCTGGCTCTGCTCACCGTCGGAGACCGGGTGAAAATCATCAAGGATGTCGGACTCGCTTCTCTCTCGCTTTTTGGCGCTCTGATGGCGATCTTGATGGGCGTCGGACTTGTCTACAAAGAAATCGATAAGAAAACGCTCTACACTCTTCTCGTCAAGCCCATCCACCGCTATCAGTTTCTGCTGGGCAAATATTTTGGACTGGTTTTGACTCTTTTTGTGATGCTCCTCCTGATGAGTGTTATTTTTCTGGCTGTCGTTTTCTTTCACACCTTCAAAATCGAATGGCCAATGCTTGTCGCCATCCTCTTCATCTTTATCGAGTTCTGCCTCCTGACCGCGGTCGCCCTTCTTTTTTCCTGCTTCTCCACTCCCATCCTCAGTTCGCTTTTTTCCCTCTCCTTCTACCTCATCGGCCACACCTCCTGGGGACTGGAGACGCTCATCCAGAAGGTGAAGCCCGGCGCGGGAAAAACTCTTGCCCAGGTCCTTTATCACTTCGTCCCCGACCTTGAAAACTTCAACTTCAAAATGGAAGTCGTTCACCATCTTCCCATCCCTCCCAGGATTTTCCTTTTCTCCACTCTCTACGGAATTTTTTACACGCTTTTTGTCCTGGCCCTGGCTGTTCTCATTTTCAGGAATAGAGATTTCACTTAAGACCGATGAGAAAAAGGCTCAAAATACAAAAAGGATTCAGCACCCTGTTTCTTGTCTTTCTGCTCATCCTGAGCTGCGGGCTTTTCATGGCCTTGAAGGTCGAAACCGACGCCATCGCCCGCAAAAATGTTCCCGGTTCCTCCATCATCTACGTTCCCTCGGGAAAATATCTCAAGTTCGCCACCTTCGGCAACTCGCCGCTCCTGGCAGACCTCATCTATCTCTGGGCCATCCAGTATTACAGCGACGAGACAATCGCTGACCGGTTCGAATACCTCGACCACATTTTCTCGATCATCTCTGAATTGGACCCAAAATATTTTGACCCTTACGATATCGGATCTCTCATTGCCGTTTACGAGGCGAGAGACCTGGACCTGGCTTTGAAAATTCTTGACAGGGGCCTGGAGAGAAATCCAGAGCAATGGATTTTCCCCTACCTGGGCGGACATTATGTCCAGATGTTTAGGAAGGACCATCCGCTGGCTCTGGAATACTACAAAAAGGCTATGGCCATTGAAAGCGCACCGGACATCGTCCAAAGGCTTTACGCCGATGCTGCCTTCAAGTCCATGGATTACAAAACATCTTTGCAGACCTGGACCGAAATCTACCAGACAGCAGAGGAAGACAGGATCAAGAAAATCGCCGAGAATCATATCTACCAGGTCAAGGCCGCGATCGATATTCAAAACATCAGCCAGGCCATAGAAAAGTTTAAGGAGAGATACGGCCGCAACCCCATGGACCTCTCCCGGCTGGTCAAAGCCGGGTGTCTCGCCACACTGCCCAAAGACCTGGACGGCAAGGACTATCTCTACGATTCTCAGACCGGGGAGGTCAAGGCACCGACGATTCCATGGAAGCGATAATTTTTATCATTTTTTTGGGACTTGCCTGGGGAAGCTTTCTCAATGTCCTCATCTACCGTCTTCCGCTGGGCATGAGCATCGTCCGCCCCGCATCCTCCTGCCCCCGCTGCAAACAAAAAATAAAGTACACCGACAACATCCCCATCCTTTCCTACATCCTTCTGCGGGGGAAGTGCCGTTACTGCAAGGCCAGGATTCCCTTCTCCTATCCCCTGGTCGAATTCCTGACTCCCCTGAGCTTCCTCCTCCTCTATGCGCAGCACAGGCTGAGCTTTTTTTTCTTTGCCTCCTGCCTCTTTGCCAGCGCTTTGATCGTCCTGGGATTTATCGACTACTACCACCAGATTCTGCCCGATGAGATCACCCTTTCCGGCTTAGCTCTGGCGCTCATCTACTCCCTTTTCCGCAAGGACCTGAATCTGACCCAGGCTCTGGTCGGGGCTGTGGCCGGAGCTTCATTCCTCCTTGTTGTCTATGGGGCTTATTATCTGCTCCGAAAAAAAGAAGGCTTGGGCATGGGCGATGTGACCATGATGCTCCTCATTGGCGCCTATCTCGGCTGGCGCCAGGCTTTTTTCACCCTGATTATGGCATCCGTGGCCGGCGCACTGTTCGGCATTTTTTTTATCCTTTTTAGAAAAAAGAGCCTCCACTACTCCCTTCCTTTCGGGACTTTTCTTGCGCCCGCAGCCTATTTCAGCCTCCTCTGGGGAGAAAAAATACTCAGGGCTTATTTGGGTTTGTTCAAGGATTTGGTTCCCTGAGGATTTCTTTCAAAAAAGTTAAAAAAAAGCGGTGACTGAGGACAAGCCCTCCTGCCATCAGTCACCGCTTGGTGCTTACAGTTTATGGTTGAACTTCTGCTGCCAGGATTTGACGATATAAGGACAGTCGTCGTCAGGAGCTCCGATATCCAACCCGGACAGAGCTTCGTCATAGTGAATCCGGGCATTGGAGGCGATGGAATTCACGCTCCTGGCCACGATGGAGCCGTAGAAATCCGCGTTGCTGTTGAAATTGACATTGGCCCTGGGCACATAGATGGAGCCCCAGAATTGAGAGTTGGAATTCCACTGCATCTGCCCGTCAAAAGTCTCGGTGCCGAGGATTACGAATTTGGTTGGGTCTTTGGAGAGGTTGTTGATCTGGGTGTTACTGCTTTGTAAGAAAGTGCCTCCAAGATAGAGCCTGACTGTCACACCCTCGGCAATCTCAAGCCGGGTATTGCTCTGCATGGAAAAATCCCCAGTGATATAGAGAGTGACATCGGCGGCGATGGTCACCTTGGCATTGCTCGTTAATCTGAAGGACGTGTACTCCCCGCTCTGGCTGATCGTATCCTGGCTGTTACCGCCAAGATTATAATCGCCCATGAATTGAAGTCCCTCCGGAACAGAAATCGGGGTCAATCCTTTGGCCTCGGACAAGGCTCCTTTTTTCCCGGTGATGAGCGAGTTGGAGCGGGTGATGATGATGTTATCCGGCTGACTTTCGGGCCCGGTGAAGGCATCGCCGTAGATTCTGGCGTTCGAGTCCAGACTGATGCAACCGTAATTGACAGCATTGGTGCCCACATTGCCGTTAAAACCAACGTTGGAACCGCCATACGCGCCTGTTCTCGAATCGTAGCTGTCGATAAAGGCATTGGAATTCAGGTCCAATCCCTCATCCCCAAAAACTCCGTAGTCGAAAACAGGAGGAGGGGTATCCCTTTTCAAGACGACTCGGGTTGTTCTCATAAGCTGCTCGGAGCCAGACCCAGCCACGATGCCCGTGGCTTCAATCACAGGATTCGTGCCGTCCGGATTCTGGATGGTGATGGCGATATTTCCCAGCACATTCCCGTTTGCGGACTCAAAATCGGAAATGGTCATCGTCCGCATGCTGCTGTCACCTTCCCAGCCGGACACGTCTCCATAGTTCAGCTCCCAGATCGCCCTTTCCACTCCAGCCTCAGCCAGGGAAAGAGCGGCAAAAGAGGTTGAAGATTTATTGGTGTTTCTGTTCTCTGTCGATAACTGATACAGAAAGGGTGCTACAAGAAGAAGCAAAAACGTCATGACGATCACGGCCACCAGCATGATAAAGCCTTTTTCCTCATACCCTTTTTTAGAGCCCTTATTTCTTCCATTTTTCATTTTGCTGACCTCCGTCATGGAATAAAAATCCGTCTTATCCCTTCTGCCCATGGAAGAAAGACTTTTCCCCTTCTCTGCTCGAGGAGCGAGCAGAAGCCTTGAATGGATGAAATGTGATTTTGGCGAAAATTGTCTTGGCTTCATCTCCTTAGCCTTTCTTACCGCTTCCTAACCGAAAAGTTTAGTCGCTCCAGTTCTCAAAAAACGGAAATTTCCAATCTCCGGCCAACAGGCTCCGTCAGGATTTGGAAAATTTTCAAATTCATTTTGTAAACAGAGAAAGGGAAGGCTCAAAAGGTTTGTTTCAAAAATAAACTTGCGTGCACTCAGGAATACAGGAAAGAAAATTTTTTAGAAGGAAGGATTTTTTATGGGGAATGAATCAAAAATCCGGCTTAAAATTTTTGAGTATGGCGGTCACTCGCTCCTGCTCTTGAGGACGAAATGTAACCATAGCTGAAAAAATGAGGAAAAAAAGAGAGACAATCATAAACGGGGCTTGCGTGCCTTCTTATAACTTCGGCGACGCCATTTCCTGCCAGGATTGAACTAAAAACGCTACGTCCAATCCAGCGAAAAGGTCCAAATCTTGCAAAGCCACATCATAGTGGATATATCCTACGGCGTCCATCGACACCTTCTTACCCACAACGGAACCATAAATAAAGGGTGAACCCCAGTAGCTTACCGTTGCGTTCGGCGCGTAGATGGCTCCGTAGAAATCAGAACCCATATCCATTTTTATATTTGTGCACGCATCCGTTCCCAGTATCAAGCAACGAGTAGGATCCTTACTCATATTGTTTATCGCAGCACCCATGCTTTGAGAGAACTTTACATCTCCGAGAACGATCCTGAGACTTGCCCCATCCTCAATTTGTATCTGTCCGCCCCAATCCATATTGAATTTGTTTGTGACATAAATAGTAACGTCATATCCTGCTGGAATGGTTAGCTTATGATGGTCCTTGACAACGAAATCTCCATACGCTCCGCTCTCAGTTAGCGTAGATGTCCCGAAACCGCTTTTGACAAAATTTCCCTTATCAGGAAGGCCTTCAGGAGCAGGAATCGAAGGCATCTCTTTTGGAGCATCCAAAGCCGACTTTGAACCATAAACGACCGACCCTCCATTCTCTTGGATGACCTTATTTGGGTCGCCTTTATACCCTGCGTAAGCATCGCCGTGGACTTTTGAGCCATGATTCAGTTTAATATCCCCGGTTCCTGTGCTGTTGGTGCCCACGTGTCCTTCAGAGCCCACATTCGCACCCCCGTATTTCCCGAGCCTTGAATCCCAACTATCCACTGTGGCCCAATTCAGAGTCACCTGCTGGCTGCCAAAAGCTGCTCCATCGAAAGGGATGCATTTTAACCGCTCTAATACAACTCTGACAGTCCTGGTTATGGCTTGAGAGCCAGAATGGGAAATCCTGCCGGTAGATTCCACTACGGGATTATCGCTCTCAGGGTTTGCAACTTTTATTGCGATGTCGCCGATGACGTTCCCGCCGGATGTCCGAAAATCGTGGATGGTCAAGGTCCGCATGGTATCGTCGCCGCTCCAGGCCGATACATCCCCCTTATTCAACTCCCATATGGCTCTTTCCACACCAGCCTCGGCCAGCGAGAGAGCTGCCAGGGAGCTGGAGGACCTTTCAGTCGAGCGGCGCTCAGAACCAAGCCGGAACAAAAACGGCACGGCAAGAATAAGCAAGAAGACCATGACGATCACACCGATTATCAGGACAGAACCTTGTTCGTCCCTTCTCCTAAAGTTTTTGTATTTTATCTGACTCATCGTTTTTCTTTACCTCATTGATCAATTCTTTTATTCCCCAAAAAAAGTGTGCTCACCCGGGAACTGGCTTCGTCATTGCCAGCGCGGATTTTCTTCTTGTCCTCCTTAAAAATTCAGAGTGGTTGGCTCTTGCTTCTCAATATCCAGGATTTGCCACCTGCTGCCAAGATTGAACCTGAAGCTGGGCAGCACCGGGAAGCGGCAGTTTGAAATCTTTCAAGGCTTCATCATAATATAAACCGCCCTGCGCTGTGACCGTTGCTTCATTAGCCACGAGAGCGCCCTTTAGCCCACCTTGGGCCTGAACAGTTACCTTAGCGTTCGGCGCATAGATTGCTGCTTTGCACTGAGTCTGGGTTTGGATAGTAATATCCCCGGTGAATGACTCTGTAGTCATAAAAACGAGCTTTTCTGGGTCTCGAGTATTATTGATATCGCATTGGGCACCTGTTTTAAGACTTCCACCGAGATATACGACAGCGCTGCCATTACTAGGAATAGTCATTCGGGACCAATAGCCATTACCGCCGCCGACATCAAATATACCTTTTACGTATATAGTCCGATCGCCCTCTATCCGGAGTGTGGCCTTAGTGCCGATAAAGATACTGTCATATTCCGCATCCTCTGTTATGGTAATGGTTGAATTGTCCGGAACAACAAGCGCGCCCTTATTAGGAAGAGTTGGAGGTGATGGAGCAGAAATAATTACTTTGCTTTCATCCATAGCCGATTTCGTGCCAGTAATTGTTCCGTTGTTATTTATGGCTGTGGCCGGGTTGCCGTCCTCTCCGCAGTAGGCACTTCCGTACAATGTTGCCCAGATATCCACTTTGACGGCTCCGGAAGCCGTAGAATTTGAACCCATCGGACAGTTCTTGAGGTTCGTCTGGCCCGTTTTTGTATTACAACTATTCGCGAAGGACTGCGGGCCTATCAGTGATTTAGTTACCCCAAAGAGTCCGAAATCAAAGGGCTGAAAATTATCCCTGTGCAATTGCACCCGGACTGTTTTGGAGACAATATTCGAAGGGCTTAAAGCCACGCTTCCGGTTGATTCCACGATCACGTCGTCAAGCGCCGGATCAGCGACGTTGATCACGATATCGCCGATGACAGTCCCGCCGGAAGTCTGGAAGTCGTTGATGGTCATGGTGCGCAGGGTGTCATCCCCAGCCCAGCTGGAGATGTCTCCGTAGTTCAATTCCCAGATGGCCCTTTCTATCCCAGCCTCAGCCAGCGTCAAGGCTGAGACGGATTTGTAGGATTTTTTGGTCATCCTGTTTTCCGTGCTGAGCTGGAAAAGAAAAGGCACGGCCAGAAGAAGCAGGAAGGCCATGATGATCATGCCCAGAACCAGAATAAAGCCCCGCTCTTTAGGCCGGGATGTTGTTTTTGTTTGACTCATTTCTTTGCCTCCTTGGCTCGATTTATTTCCTCCTTCCCCGCTTCGGATGGAAGGATTTTCTTCGCCTTTAAAATTCATTTAACTCCCCTTGTTCCGCATCTTGACCTCGGTCTTGAGCGTCTCCTGGTAGGTTTTGGAGAATATGGTCTGCCGTGTTGTCATCGAGATATTAATGTTCGAAACCGCGGAAAAGTCGCCCACAGACGAGAGCGCCACACCCTCAGAGCTTAGAGTGAAGGAATCAACGTTTTTGGCTATAAGCCGTGTGCTGTCGGCTTTGAAGCTGACTCCGTCCTTGGCATCAACGATTCTCTCCAACCATTGAGGATGGTCAGGATTCAGGCGGTAGACGATGTAGTCGAAATCATTGGCGATGTCGATAATCAGGCCGTTCGCATCGATGGAAGGGATTTCGAGGACAAGGCAGTCGGTGGCAGTGGTGTAACTCCCCCAGCTCGGAATGACCTGAATAGCCTCTTTGATATCCCTTGAGATCCAGTTCAGGACAAAGCGGCTGTCCTGAAGCATGTCGGTCCTGGCGCTCTCGGTGATGAAATAACGCTGGCCGGAGGAGTAGAGGGCAACGAGAGAGAGAACGATAACCGCGATGATGGCCACGACCACCAAAAGTTCAACAAGGGTGAAACCCTTGGTCTTGGCTTTGTTTTTCTTGACATTCATGGCATCCTCGACTTTTTTATTTTTTATTGATACCTTCTCGGGTGATGTAGGTGACGATGTCTTCCCGGAGTGTCCGTCCTCTGTAATCCCAGGTCAGGCTGACCGTCAGTTTCTTGATGTCATCGCCAATCCCTGAATCTTCCAGAGCCCTGGCTCCAGTCGCATTTTCCATGTAGGAGAAATTCGTATGGGTCCAGGTGGAATCCATGACCAGGATCTCATCATAAGTTTTATTCCGGATGTTTTCCAGCTCTTCCTGGACGCACTGGGTGGCCATAGCCGTCTGTTTCATTCGCGTCAAAATGTTGAAACCGTAGATGAAGCAGGTGATGAGCGCAATCAAAACCACGGCCAAAACCATGATGGTGATCAGGACTTCGATGAGGGTAAAACCTTTTTCTTCGTTTTTTCTTTTAGCCATCGTCCTCTTCTCCTGCGAAAAATAAGAAAATTAAATCCACTCTATTTTGTCGTGGCAGCTTGCTTCATTTCTCAGTCTTTTTCCTCTAAAAAATAACTGTAATAAATATACTCTAATTCCCGTCTCCGTCAATACTCCTTGAGGATGAAACTCGAGAGGGTTTTTTCCCCCGTAATTCTACCCTCTAGGAGCATATTCTCTCACCTTAAAGGGCTAATTCCTGCCAGGCTTTTTCTATCAAGAAGATCTCGTTTGTTTTTCTTGTGATTTTAAACCTCTCGCTGACAGGCAGGCCAAGAGCCCAGACGATCTCTCCTCTGGAGAGAAAAACAGGGCATCTTTCCCTTTCCGAGGGGGGAATTTCTTTCGCCCGGAAGACCTCCTTCAGTTTTTTTTTGCCGGGAGCTCCCAGGGGATGGTAGCGGTCGCCCTCACGCCTGTTTCGGACACAGAGCGGAAATTTCAGTTTATTGGAGTTAAGATACACCCTGGTGCAGTCGTCAAAATCAAAGCGACTGCAACTCTTGCTCCCCATCTTTTTTCCCTTGAATTTCAAATGAATCTCTTCGATGTCCAGGGGGACTTTTCCGCTCCAGAGGTATTCAAACGGAATTTTAGGCGTTTTTTTGCTCTTAGAGATCCAACCGCGTTCTCTCCGCAGAACAAAGTCTCTTCTCAGAGGATAGCCCTTCCCCTCGCCAAGGCTCAAAACTCCCTCCACGTCCTCGAAAGAGACGCCTCTCAGGCTTCCCCTGAGCTCGGAGAGGAAATTCCTGACGATACGCCTCGAAAGCGCAAGGGGCAAAAGGCGAAGAGATTTGGCGTTCAGAAAGAGCTCGTTGCCTTTTTTCATGATCAGCTTTTTCGCCTCTCTTTCGGAGAGTTTTTCCAAAAAAGTGTCTTCTTCACGAATGATGGAAGCTATTTTCCCCAGTTGAGAGACAATCCCGGGCTCAAAATTCTCTTCGAGGTAAGGAATGAGCTCCAATCTGATTCTGTTCCGTAAGTAGCGGCGGTCGAGGTTGCTTTCGTCGAAGCGGAACTCTATTCCCTGGGCTTTGAGGTAATTTTCGATCTCTTCGCGCTCAACCTCAAGCAGAGGCCTGACCACCATCCCTTCCACTGCCGGGTAGATTCCCGCCAGCCCGCGAAGCCCGCTTCCCCTTAAAAGCCTCATCAAAAAGGTCTCTGCCTGGTCGCTCATGGTGTGGCCGGTGGCGATTTTGCCGGTGCCGATTCTGGCCGCGGTTCTCTTCAAAAAGCGATAGCGGAGCTCCCTTCCCGCCTCCTCAATGTTCAATTTCTTTTTCCGCGCATAGGAGCGGACATCCTGCCTTCCAACAAAGAGAGGAAGAGAATATTTCTTGGCCATGCGCCGCACAAACCGCTCGTCCCTGTCGGCCGTGCTTCGCAGCCTGTGGTTGAAATGGCCCAGAAAAAGCTCAAAAGACCATTCCTGGCTGAGGTCGAGGAGAATGTGAAGCAGGGCCGTGGAATCCACCCCCCCGGAGCAGGCGATGAGAATTCTGTCTTTTTTTCGGAAGAGGCCGTGACCAAGGATTGTCTTTTTGACTTTGGTGAAAATCCTGGGGCCGGACTTCTCGTTCGGGGATTTTTTGGAAGTGAAACTCAACGCATTTCCTTCTGGAGGCCTGCGCTACCCTCGTTGGGAGAACGGCGAAGCACGTTTTCTCCGTTAGGCCAAAGAAATCTTCGATTCACCGCTGCTTTCCAAGAGCGGTTTTAAAGTGGCGGTGGAGGGATTCGAACCCCCGACACTGCGGATATGAGCCGCATGCTCTAACCACCTGAGCTACACCGCCGGAAGGGTTAGATTCTAGCCGAATGCCCCTGGGAAGTCAATTTAGCGGACGAAGACACGGGCTTCGCCGGTTTCGAAACTCAAAGTTTCCCCGGCAACGGTGTTCGCCGAGGCATCGGTCACCGCGATAGCGCCCTCACCCATGTTCTGGGCTTCAAAGATAAGCGTGGCAACGACACCTGTCCCTTTCGCCCCGCGTCCTACCTCGGGGCTGGAAAAGCCGATAATGCAAGACCCGGAAGCATTATCGATATTTTTCAAGAAAGGCACTTCAGCGCCGAGCTGGCCCAGGAATCCTCCCTTGACCGCATCTTTGAGCTTCAGGAGCTGGGCATCAAAGCTGATGCTCAGAGACATATTGGCAATCTCGCCCTGAGTGCTGAGGTTGAGGTTGACCCGGAATTCCTGATTCTGGGCAACCCGGGCACTGGCAGGAGTCAGGAAAATCCGGCTCTGTCCCCGCTCTGCTCTTCTGGCCGCCTCCTCCTGTTCGACTCCGAGCTTTGCCCTCCGCTCGATGAGCTCCTGTTCGGGAATAGCACCGCTCACTCTTTCGCCTGTGGAAACTCCTTCGGGTCCCACCCAGAGAGGCTTCAGATCCTGCTCGCTGACGGGAATGGTGCGGACGATGTGGGGCGTGATGGTCAAGACGACATCGGTTTGTTGTATGGCCTTTTTGGTGCTTGAAAAAAGACCTCCTAGAATGGGGATGTTCTTAAGACCGGCGATTCCGGCGTGGGTCGTTCTCTCTTCGTCTTTCAACAGCCCGGCCAGAAGGTTTGTCTCTCCATCCCTGAGGCGGATCGTATTCTTCACTTCTCTGGTGGTGATGATCGGAATATCGGCGACTCCGGCACCAGCCAGGGATTTGATCTTGATTTCCAGTTCTAGGGTTATCTCGGACTCGGCATGAATCCTGGGCTTGATCTTGACATCGATGCCGACATCCTTGAAGGTATAGCTCACCACAGGCTGCTGACTGATTCCGCCAGCGGCAAAAGGTTGAAACGTAGTTTGTGGAATAGGAACCTGGTCTCCGACCAGGTAGGTGATCGCCTCGCCCTCAAGCCCTCGTAGCCTGGGCTGGGAGATGACCCTGGTGTCGACGTCCGACTCCAAAAATTGAAGAAGAGCGGCAGGTATAGCGATCTGGAAATTCTCTTTTTTCGAAAAGTCGATATCCTTCAGGTTAAACCAGCCCAGATCCTCTGTGGTTTCACCTCCGCCGTATCTCAAGCCAATCATCTGCGATGTGAGCTCCATCCCTAGCTGCCTGAGCTTGATCCTGGAAACCTCCATGATATCAAGATCGATGATGACCTCTCCTTTAGCCTTGTCCCAGGAGCGGATGATCTTCTCTGCCAGCTCGACACCCGCCGCAGTGTCCTTGATGGTGAGCGAGTTCAGATTTTTATCGACATAGATCTGGGGCTGCCTATACTGCGTGCGGAGCATCTGCTGCAGGGCGACGCGAATCTCATCGGCATTGATGTTGGAGAGATAGAAGGTTTTGATCGCGTTCAGCTCGTATTGAACCCTTTTTTGAGGCATATCGGGGGAGATGACCACTGTCCTCTCGTCGACAATCGTATAAAAATTCCTGGTTGCCAGGCAGAGCAGATTGAGGGCCTGCTCAAAAGTCAAATCCACAAGCTCGATGGAAAAGGGGACATCCCTGAACTGATCGTCGAAGATGATGTTGATCCGGGCATGCTTGCCCAAGGCCTGAAAAATCGAGCGCAAGGGAGCTCCAACAGGGAAGCGGAGTTCAATCTTTTCCTCGCTGACTTTGAGCTTGACCGGAAGCTCGATTTTAACTTCCTTGGGGCCTTCCTTGACTTTTTCTTCGCTGAGCGCTTTGGCCTCGTCGGCAATGGCCTTGTTCAAAACGCCGTAAGAGAGCGCTTTCTCGTACTCCGCCAGCGCTTCCTGGGTTTTCTCGTGCGAGGCAAGCTCGCGGGCTTTGTTCAGATGAAAATAAGCGGCTGCAAGCTTTGCCCGGAGAAGGGCATGCTTGTAGACAGGATTATAGGGGTCTTGCTCCGAAGCTTTTTGGTAGCAGTCTATGGCTTTGTCCCAATCTTTGTTGAAAGCAGCCCTTGTTCCCAGCTTATAGCTTCGATTGAATGTGGCACATCCCCAGCAGGTTAGAAGGATTATGGCTAAAACGGCTGTTTTTCTCATTCGTTGTCTCCTTTAACCGGAAACTTTCTTTTTTCTGAGTCGGGACCGATGACTTCTATCTCAGCGGGTGTGACCTCGGTAACTTTTATCCCCTCACCGATCCACTCGCCCTTCTCCACGGCCAGAACATCACCCTCAAAAATGACCAGGCCGATAATTTTCTTGTCGGAAATGATGCAGCCGATGTAGCTCAGGTCCAAGAGAAGCCTATTGGTTCCTGGGCCTGAAGGGGGAGTTGTCAACCTCTGAACGTCCTGCGGAATGGCGACCAGGTTTGGCTCTCGCTCTCTTGTCCCGGCTCTTTGCGGAGAAAAAATGTTTCGCCGCGCTGGCTCAAGGGCTCTGGGCTCCCTCGATAACAATTCTTTCCTGATGAGGCTCGATGGGCTCTTTGGGGCAGGGTCCTTTTTTTGCGCTTCCTTTTCCTGCGCTATCAACCAGAAAGATGCTGCGAACGAGAGGACAAAAACAAAAATCAAAATTTTCTTAGCTTCCATAATAGCCTGCCAGGGTCACTTTTAGCTCTACTGTCTGCCTTGCGGGATTGACATCCAGAAAATCTATTTTTTCCAAAACAAGAAATTTTGGAAATTTTTCTACGGTGTGGATGAACTTCTTCAGCGAGGCATAGGACCCTGTCAAATTGAAGGCGACATTCACCTTCCCGATATTCTCTTTTTTAAACTCGGAATAATTGTATTTCAGCCGGGAAATATTTACCCCCGCCTCGCTAAAGATTCGCTCAAGGTCAAGCCTGAGCTGGGGAGTGACGTCTTTCTCTTCGTAGAAATAGTCTTTTTCGAGCTCCTCCATATCCTCTCGAGCCTGCTGCCACCTGAGCCATTCCTCTTTCTTTTCCAGGCTTTTTTGGCTGGCCTGGTCATAGCGGGCTTCTGTCGGCTTGAGAGACGACTGGGCGCGGCCGTAAACTCTCTTCTGCGGCAGAGAGCCAAGAAAAAAGAAAAGCGCAGCCGCTGCTGCCAGAGCGGCAAGCGCGAGAATTATTTTTTTCTCTGTCTCGTTCAGCAAATCAAAGAGCTCTTTCATAGGTTAAAGAAACCTCCGCGATGAGCAGGCCCCTTTCGTTTTCGGCCTCGCCCTCTATTCTTATTTTCCCAAACTGCAAAACATGCAGATTTTTCAAAAATTTGATCAACTCGCTCAAATCCGGGGAGGCAACCCTCAGCTGCAGCAGCATTCTTGAATCTTCGGTCAGAGTTGGCGCCAGGGAGACAATGTAGCTTGAATCAGGAAGAGAGCTTTCCAGGCCGGAGAGCAACTTTGTCCAGGAGAAGCTTTTTCTCAGGATGATGTTGTTCGCCAGGTCGACTTTATCTTTGTTTCTTAAAATAGCTTCTTCAATTCTGGCCGAGTAATCCTTCTCCTCCTTTTCGGCGCCCTTGATCAATTGCTCTGTCTTCCTGATTTGAGCTTTTATTTTTTTCGCCTCGCTCCTGTAATCAAGAAAGGTTTTTGCGGCAAAATAAGAGACAAGGATAATCATAGCTCCCAAAACAAAAAAGAGCGCGTAAAAGAATTTTTTGTTCCGAAGCGGGTTGCTTGCCAAATTCAGGTTGAATTGTTTTGATGTCATCGTAGAATTTGTCCGAGGAGAGGGGATAGAATCTTCCTCTCCCTCCAGCCAAGCCCCGGAGATTCCTGAGCTTCTATTTCTGTGACCGGAAAAGGCAATTCCTTTTCTAACTCGGAGAACATATCTTCCCCGTGCTCCCAAAGTCCGAGGCGGACGCAAAAAGACTGAACCTTTGCCTTCTCTTTGTCCTCGATGAAGTTTACCGTATTTTCTGCTTCTTTGACGATGG
Source organism: uncultured Eubacteriales bacterium (assembly GCA_964550165.1). Classification (GTDB taxonomy): domain Bacteria; phylum Acidobacteriota; class Aminicenantia; order Aminicenantales; family Aminicenantaceae; genus CAZJYC01. The sequence goes on along the minus strand of CAZJYC010000001.1, from coordinate 77,798 downwards.
TCTCAACTCTCTGGGGCAAAGACAACCCGGATTGGTCTTGGACAAGAAACGGTTTGAGGCGGTAGAGAACGACTTCAGAGTTAACAACGCCAACCAGGCTAAAAAAGTCGTCTTCGATGTTGATGAGCAAGTAGTCTTTTCCTTTTTCTCCTTTTATTAAGTTGTTCAAGCTAAGCGACGGAACGCCGGCCATCCTGATTTTCAAATTGAGGCGGTCAAAAACCTCCTCATACTCTCGGATGACCGATGTCCGAACCACAGCGGCAACGACCTTCCACGAGCCGTTTGACCTTGACACGCCGAAAGAAAACCTGGCATCCTGCGGCAGCAGCGGCAGTTGTTTTTTAACCCGGAAGCGAATGATCTGCTCCCTGTCCTTCTGCGAAGAGGGAAGAGAATCGAAGAAAAAGACAAAGACCTTTAAAGATAGCTCCGGGATGAGGCAGGCGACTTTGCGCTCTGCCCAATGCGCTTTTGCCAGACTTTCCTTTATTTTTTTCTCCAGGGCAGCAGGATCTTTCAGATTTTTTTGGCTGAATGAAGGCTCGATAATCCCCCGGTCGAGGAGAAGAAGAAAATGGCTTTTTAAACTCTTCTCCTTGAGAGAAACATGGATTCCACTGAGATAAGAGGAAGAGAGCTGGAAAGCAGCCTGGGGAAGGGGCTGCTCTGTGAAATAATTTTTTATGCGCTCAAGACTAGCGGCCATCCCTCACTCAACAAAGGTTACTTTATTCAATTCCTTAAGGCTTGTCGTCCCCTTCAGAACTTTCTCCATCCCCACCTCTCTCAGGAAAATTATACCCTCGCTCTTGGCTCGCTTCTTCACTTCAGAGAGAGGCTTTTTTTCCAGAATCATCTCCCGGATCGGGTCGGAAAGCTCAAGCAGCTCGGCGATGGCTGTCCTGCCTTTGAAACCGGTGTGATAGCATTCCATACATCCCTGCGCTTCGTAGAAAGTTCTGTTCCGGTATTTCTCCGGGTCAAGACCTGATTCGAGCAATTGGGCGTCGCTGTACTTGACCGGATTCTTGCATTTTGGACAGAGCACCCTGACCAGCCTCTGGGCCAGAATGCAGTTCAGAGCTGAAATGAAGCTGTAGGGGTCAACCTGCATATGGAGGAAGCGGCCGATAACGTCGAAGACATTGTTGGCATGGACGGTGGTGAAAACCAGATGTCCGGTCAAAGCGGATTGAATGGCAATCTGGGCCGTTTCCGGGTCGCGGATCTCTCCCACCATGATTTTATCCGGGTCATGGCGGAGGATGGAACGCAAGCCCCGGGCAAAGGTGAGCCCTTTCTTCTCGTTCACCGGGATCTGGGTGATTCCTTCGATCTGGTATTCGACAGGGTCTTCAATGGTGATGATCTTATCCTCCGGAGCCTTTATCTCCGTCAAGGCGGCATACAGGGTAGTCGTCTTGCCGCTTCCCGTGGGACCCGTCACCAGCACCATGCCGTAGGGCTGAGTGATATACCTCCGGAATTTGCTCAGGACCGCATCCGAAAATCCGAGCAAATCCAGCTTGAGTTCGGAGATGGCTTCGGTGATCATCTCCTTATCCAGAATGCGAATCACGGCGTCCTCACCGTAGAAAGAGGGCATGATCGAGATCCGAAAATCGATGGTTTTATCCTTGACTTTCAGCCGGAACCTTCCGTCCTGAGGAACCCTTCGTTCGGCAATGTCGAGGTCAGACATGACTTTGATTCGGGAAATGATGGGCGACTGGTACTTCTTGTCAATCGCCTCCATGGCTTCACCCAGGACGCCGTCGATGCGGAACTTGATGATCACTCCTTCCTCGCGGGATTCGATATGGATGTCGCTCGCCCTTTTCTGGACAGCGGTGAAGATAAAGGAATTAACCAGCTTGATGATCGATCCATCCTGGTCAGCCAGGGTCTCAGCCGAGATGACTTCCTTCTCCTCCCCCCCTTCCTTCTCCACGACCTGCATGATGAATCCCTCGGTCGCATCTCTGAGGACCTGGAGTGCGGTTTCGCTCTTGCGCAGCGCCTCGTGGATGGTTCGCATCGATGCCGCATAGACCTCCACCTTTTTCCCAACATGAGACTCGATGGTATCGATCGTGGCGATATCCGAAGGGTCAGCGATGGCGATTTTGACCATATTCCCGCTCTCTTCGAAAGGAATAAAATTCGATCGATAAAGAAAATCCGCGGGAAAAGACTGAACAAGCTCCCGGCTTACACTGCGGGAGGAAAGGTCAACGTAGGGAACGTTGTACCGTTTCGCCAATTGCTTTGTTTTCTCTTCTTCGGAGAGAGACTGTGTATGTAAATCCTCTTTTTTCATCCTAGCCATTATCTTGCCACTCTTATTATATTAAAAATCGGGAGATAAACGGAGAGGAGCATCGCCCCGATGACTAATCCCATAAAGATAATGATGACGGGCTGAATGAGGGAAACAAAGGTGTCGATTTTGGCCCTTATTCGCTCATCGTAGAAATCAGCCACATCCCTGAGCATCCCTTCCAGGTTGGCGGATGTCTCCCCAATCCGGATCATATCCAACGAAAGCACAGGAAAAACTCCAGACTTGGAAAGGGAATCCGACAAACTCTCGCCATCTTTGATGGAGTCGGGCAAATTCTTGATTTTTTGGACAAGAAATTTATTCGGAATGGCTTGAATGGCGATACCCACAGAAGCAAGAAGAGAAATTCCCGCTTCGAGGAGGAGGCCCAATGTCCGGCTGAAAAGGGCCACTCCTCCTTCCAGCCAGATGGATCCGCCGTAGGGAGTTTTGATTTTGAGCTTGTCCATGAAAACAAGCGTTCTTTCGTATTTTCTCATCTGGAAATAGGCTAAAAAGAGCAGAAAAATGACGGCCGCAAAGAAAGGAACGTTATTCCTGACAATGAGGGAAAAAGACATCAGCCAACGGCTGATGGACGGAAGTTCGGCTTCAAAGTCCGTATAAAACTGCGAAAAGCGGGGGAGGATGAAATTGATCAGGATGCCAAGGAGGACGAAAGCGAAGACAAGGAGAAGAGTCGGATAGGTCAGAGCTGATTTGACCCTGCTTCTGGTCTCGGAAATCACCTTGGCATAAATGATATAGCGGTTGATCGTCCCGGCCAGATTTCCGCTCCGCTCTCCGGCCATAAGAGAAGCAATATAGACAGCAGAAAATTTTTTTTCGAACGGGACAAAGGCCTCTGAAAGGGATTTTCCTCCCCGAATCTCATTCTCGACTTTCATCAACAACTCTTTGAGGTGAATGTTCTTCGCCCGGCTGACGATGATTTCGATGCACTTGAGGATTGGATAGCCGGCTTTGATCAGCGCCACAAGCTCTTGATTGAACATGATGAAATCTCTGTCTTTGACCTTCTTCTCAAAAGGAAAGGCGGGAACGGTGATTTTTTTCCAATCTCTCTTGATGGACAGAATGCAAAAGCCCTGCTGTTCGAAATGCCTGCGGCATTCATCACGGGAAGTCGCGAGGAACGATTGGGCAATAACGCTTCCGTCTTCAGCAGCCAAGCGACAAAAAAAGTATGGCATCGAATCCAATCTTTTTATTATAAATCCTACTAAATTGTGGATTTATATTAGGTTATTCTCCTTTTTTTGTCAAATTTCTAAACCCCACTCCGCGTTCTTGAATCCGCTGCAAAAAAGGAAAAAAGGGGACAGGCCCCTTTATTTTCAAAAATCAAACCCTCGTCTTATGATAACTTCGGTTTTCTCAAAAAAGATGCATCGTTGCCTGCGTATTGACAATTTTTGACGAAAGATTTATTTTTAAACATGTGAGAAGGAAAATTTTTACCATTCTTTTCTTTCTGGCGTTCATCTCCATCGCCTTCTCTTCCCATAAGGATTTATCGACAAAAAGCCTGTCTTTAGCCAGGAACCCATCTCCAGATCCCCAGAATGTTCCTGCGAAAAAGCCCAAGTATGATTACATGAGCACTTTTCTATCGAGAAATACAAATCCTCTGGGACTGAAAGACGATGCGATGTTGAAAAAGCTGCTGAAGCAGTCCAGCATCAAATGGGCCATCCGAGCTGGGAAAAAGCACATTCTGAACTAAATCATCCATATATTTTTTGCCAAAATGATTCAATTTTTTGGATTCTTCGAGAAAAAGAAAAAAAGCATTCTTGAAAAAATTGAAATCTTTTCGGCAATCTTCATCGCTCTCATCTTTATCTTTCTGGGCGGGTTGAACATCTATAAGAAAACAACCTGGAGAGAGCCCACAGATGGGGTCATCTGGAGCGAAGGGCCTGCGGGCCTAACTGCCGTCAAAGTCGACGTCAACAGCCCCGCCTACATCCACGGTATTAAGAAAGGCAATATCCTCTATTCCATCAACGGTAAAAGTGTGAAAACCACCATAGATGTCTCCAAGCATCTCTGGACATCCGGGCGGTTGAATCAAAATGTTCAATACCAGATCATCCGGGAAGGGGAGCTTATTCCTCCCTCATTTTATTTGGCTCAGAAGGAAGTCAACAGCATTTATTTCTTTCTCGCCTTCATCGGCTTAACGACTCTGGTCATAGGCTTGATCGTTCTTGTCAACTCCAAGAAGCCCTTCTCCATGCCCTATGTTTTTTTCTATTTCATCACCCTAGCTTTTTATTCGTTCTACATCTTTTCGCCCACAGGAGAACTCAATACCCTGGACAGCCTCTTCTACTGGCTTGACAGTGTCGCCTTTCTGGTCTTTCCTCCTCTGCTGCTTCACTACTTCATCATCTTCCCTCAGCGAAAAAAATTCTTTAAGAGCAAACCTTCATCCGTTTATTTCCTGTATCTTCCCGGAACAGCTCTCCTTCTGGTGAAAATAGCTCTCAATCTTCCTTTTCTCCAGAATTCGAGCGATTTTCTCATCCTCCGCCTGCACGAAACATCAGAAAAATTGGACCTCCTCCACTTTGCTCTCTTCTCGGTTGTAACCCTGATCAGCATCCTCCATAGCGCGGTCATTCCGTCAAACCTTCCTATCAAAAAACAATTGAAATGGATTGGCTACGGCCTTGGCATGGGCGTCATTCCTTTTTCACTTTTTTATGTCATTCCATTCCTGTTCGGCCATATCCCTTCCAAGGCCGCAGAGCTCACCGTAATTCTTCAGGCCCTCATCCCCCTGACCTTCTCTTACTCCATCTCCAGACATAAATTGATGGACTTTGAGTTGCTTCTGAAAAAGGCATTCACTTTGGTCTCCGCTTCGGTTGTCCTGGCTATCATCTATTACATCGCCACCTCCCAGACCAAAGCGGCCACTGAAAACAGGCTCAACGCCCTTTTTCTTGGAATTCTGGCCCTTATTCTTGGGGCAACACTCTTTTCTCCTCTGAAAAAACTTATCCAATCCATCCTCGACAGAGCTTACTACAAACGCACCTACCAATACCGCCGGACGCTCCTCTCCATCAGCAAGGAGATCAGTCGAGAAAGAAACCTGCAGAAGCTCTCCCAGTCCCTCCTGGAAATGATCGCCAACGCCCTCTCCCTGAAATGCATCGCCCTTCTCCTCCCAGAGGAAGGAGAAAAACAGTCTTTCTCCATCTTCAGGTCCAGGGGGAGATTGCCCTTCTCAGGAACGAGAATCGCTTTCGAAGGAGCTCTCTATCAAGAGCTGAAGGGTAGGGAGTTTATGTCCTTTTATTCTTTCACTGAAAAAAAAGAGCTCCAGAAAAAATTTGAAGAGCTTTCCTCATCGACCTTCTTCCATTACCTGCCGTTAAAAGTTGAAGATAGGATAATTGGCTGTCTGGGAATGGGGAAAAAGCTGGGCAACGCCTTTCTCAGCAGTGAAGACTGGGAGCTGTTGACCACCATATCCTCACCCGTGGCCCTTGCTTTAGAAAACGCCTACCTCTACGACCAGGCCAACATCAGAGCCATGGAGCTGGAACGGCTTAAGGATTACAGCGAGAACATCATCGAAAGTCTGACTGTCGGCGTGGTCGTCCTCGACCAGCGGGGAAAAATCATCGGCTGGAATCGGGTGCTTGAGGAGACGTTCTCCCAGAAAAAAGAAGAGGTCTTGAACAAAAAGCTGGCAGAAGTCTTGGGAGAGAAGAACTTTGCAGCTCTCTTCCCCTCGGACAGCCAGCAGGACTTCCGCCTTTTGAGCGAAATTTCTCTGGACATCTTTCCCAACGAGAAAAAAATATTCGATATCGCCAAAACCGCCCTCTTGGACAACAAAATGAAACCCTACGGGACGATTATCGTCTTTGAGGAAATCACAGAAAAAATATCACTCCAGCAGCAGCTTCTCACATCTGAGAAGCTGGCCTCAATCGGACTCCTCTCGGCTGGCGTCGCCCATGAAATCAACACACCTCTGACTGGAATCTCAAGCTATGTCCAGATTCTCCAAAAGAAGCTTTCCAACTCTTCCCACGCCCAAATCCTTGATAAGATTGAAGCCCAGACAGAAAGGGTGGCTAAGATCATCAAAAACCTTCTCAATTTTGCGCGAAATCCTTCTGAATCATCCTTCCATAAAGTGGACCTCAAGGAAAGTCTCCAAGAAATTGTTTCTCTGATTGAGTACAAATTAAAAACGATAAACATCAACCTGGACATGAATCTTTCTCCTGTGAAACCCATCTGGGCCCAGGGGCAGAGACTTCAACAGGTCTTCATCAACATCATCCTCAATGCCATGGATGCCATGCCCGACGGCGGGACTCTCAGGATCGAACTTTCTCAATCGGATAATCAGGCTGTGATCAGAATAGAAGACACCGGAACAGGAATCAAAGAGCAGCATCTCCCTCATATCTTCGACCCGTTCTTTACCACCAAGGGCATGGGCAAAGGCACTGGTCTTGGCCTCTCTATCAGCTATGCCATTATCAAGGAGCATGAAGGTCAGATCACAGTGGAAAGCGAGTGGGGAAAAGGTTCTCTCTTCACGATTTCCATTCCTACGGATTTAAGCAGAAAAAAAATGAATAAAATATCGGTGGCTTGAAAATGTCGGAAAAAGGAGCGATTCATATTATCGACGACGAGCCCATCATCCATGAAGCTCTGAAGGAGCTTCTAACCTCAGAAGGGTATGAGGTGGAGAATTCTTTTAACGGGGAAGAAGCTCTTTTGAAACACTCTTCCCAGTCTTTCGACCTCGTTCTTCTGGATTTGCTCATGCCCGGAATCGAGGGCATAGAAGTCCTCAAAAATCTAAAAAAGACTGCCCCGAGCACGGCTGTCATCATCATCACCGCCTACGCCTCAGTGGAATCCGCGATTTCGGCGATGAAAATCGGAGCCTTCGACTATATCCAAAAGCCTTTCAAGCATGATGATTTGCTTATGAGCGTTAAAAGAGCTATCGAGCACAAAAAACTTCAAGAGGAAAACCTCCGCCTGAAAGATGAACTCAAAAGAAAGTTCAGCTTTGAAAATATCATCGGAAAAAGCAAGATCATACAGGATGTTTTCGAAATCATCAAAGCCGCTGCCCCGACGCGAAGCACGATTCTGCTCGAAGGTGAAAGCGGAACAGGAAAAGAGCTTGTTTCCAGAGCTATCCATCAAAACAGCGACAGGGCCAATCTTCCGTTCATCGTCGTCAACAGCGGCTCCCTCCCTCCAGACCTGCTGGAAAGTCATCTCTTCGGGCACGTCAAGGGCGCTTTCACCGGAGCCGTGAGTGACAAGAAGGGTCTGTTTGAAGCCGCCCATAAAGGAACTATCTTTTTTGACGAGATCTCCACGATCAGCCCGGAAACTCAAGCGAAACTGCTGCGCGTGATGCAGGATAGGGAATTCATGAGGCTGGGAGCAACGAAAACAATCAGAGTCGATGTCAGGGTTATTGCCGCGACTAACTCAGACTTGGAAGAGCTAATCAGACAAAAAAAATTCCGAGAGGACCTTTTCTACCGATTGAATGTCATAAAAATCGTCCTGCCGCCCCTTCGTGAAAGAAAAGAGGATATTCCTCTTCTGATGAAACACTTCCTGGACCTTTACAGTGAAGAAAACAAAAAAGAAATCCTCGGAGTCACTGAAGACGTGATGGAAATCATCGTCAACTATGATTGGCCAGGTAATATCCGTGAATTGGAGAACCTGATTGAGAGAGCAGTTGTCCTGACAAAGTTCAAGATCATCACCAGAGAGAGTCTTCCTCCTTTCTTCTTGCCCTCTCAAGCAGACGATACAATATTTCCTCTTGCCAAAAACGAGCTCACTCTCAGAGAGTATATGCAAACCTACCAGAGAAAAGCTATCGTCAATGCTCTGATAAAAACAAAAGGGATTCAAAAAAAGGCGGCGAGCCTTTTGGGGCTCAAGCCTACCACCTTGAATGAGATGATCAAGAGGCTGAATATCGATATTTCAAACCTCTCCTGAATGGCTCTCTGAAGCTGGTCAGTGTTAATAGAATTTCCCGGGGACGGCATTGTCGGGATTGATCTTTATTTTCTGAGGCTTGTCCTTCAATTCAAATTCGTAACTCTCATTCATCTCATCGACAACAACCATTATTCTGACTTTCTCTCCGTTCTCTATCCACTCAATCCATAAGGGAAACACGAAAGCCTCTTTGGGCTGGACAACTTTTAACTCCAGAATGTGCCCCTCTGGGGCTTTCCTGAGAGATTGGGTAACATTGACTTCCGGAAGAAGGTAGGAATCAAACCACTTTGCGAAAAAGGCGGTCAGCTCTTCTCCAGAAACCCTCTCCATCGTTTTGATAAAATCCCGTGTGCCTGCTGCCCCATACCTGTATGTCATGAAGAACTCCCTGAGTCCTTCAAAAAACACCTCTTCACCCAGATAATCTTTGAGCAGATTCATCACCAATGAAGTTTTATCATAGATGATAGACTGGTACGCTTTAAAATTAAAAAAGCTGAGGCGTGAGCCTAACGTGATTGGGCCCCAATGGGAATATTTTTCCGTCCAGCTGGAAAATTTCTTGAGAATGTAAGAAAAGGCGCCCTCACCGCGGTTTTCCTTCAAATAGAGCATGGAGGCAAATTGGGCTAATCCTTCGCTCAGCCATTGGTCATGATACTTTTTCCAGGTGACACCCTGACCCCACCACTGGTGGGCGATTTCATGAGCGATAAAGTATTCGTCCCAGCGGGAAAGGTCAACGGGGCTGCTGACGTTGGTAAAAGCTCCTCCTTCTGCGCTTTTAGCCAATTCGTTGAGGACAATAAAGGACGCGGGGCTGTGTCCGCCGGCAGATGCCCAATTCCTTTGAATGATGCTGAGTTTTTCGTAAGGATAAGGGCCAAACCACTCTTGGTAGAATTGGAGGATTTTTTTGGCCTCATCGAGAAGGCCTTTGTTCTGAAAATAGATCCCGGAGGATGAGTAAAGTTTGAGAGGCAGTGAATCCGAATCTTCTTTCACCCTGGTGATTTCTCCGGCAATGAAAGAAAGGTATTTGACAGGATATTTTGTCTCGAAGATGTAAACCGAGCTCCCGACTTTATCCACTTCTTCAACCCTCTCCACACCGTTGATCCGAGTCTGTTCGACCATCTCTCCGTTCGAAATACATCCATAGCCAGGCGGAATGATGATTCTCAGGCGGGCTTGGAAATAATCATCATCGGGGGGAGAGGGATACCAGAAGGAGCGTCGGCTGTAAAGATATGTTTCGTACTTGGGTGATGTGAACAAAATGGTGTCGTTGCGCTGAAACTGGACGACATCCTCTATCTGCCGAAGGGGGACGACTTTTCCCCGGTAGTAAATATCCAGGGCATAAGGTGTCTTCTGAGGAGGCGGAGAGATGAGATAGACGTAAAGGAATTCCCTCAGCTTATCCCGGCTGTAAAATAGCTCCCGCATATCTCCGTCATAAATGCGGAGAATTTCCAGATTGGGATTGAGCTTGAATTTTACCCTTTCTAACGAACCCATTTTGGATTCGACCTCAACTCTGGCCTTTCCAGAAATATAGAACTGCTTGGGGTTGAAGTCGATATCAATCTGGTAGTTGTTCACCTTAAACATCTCTCCAAGAGTGACAAAAAGCTTCCGCTGTTTTTCTTTGGACGGGGGAGAATAGAGGTTGACGAGTTTCTCATCTTTCCAGCGAAAGAGATGGACCTCTTCGTCTGAAAAAGGAGAATAGATGTAGGTAAAATCTCCCAGTTTTTTTCCGTTAAAATCGATAACGACTTCATCCCCTTGAGGCAAGGTGGAATAAAGCTCACCGTTAAGAGAGTTCTCAACCGTGAACGAACGGGAATAGTGCTTGGTGAAGAGGGCATAGGCTTTGTTCATTTCAAGCTGAGTGGGCGTGGATTTATCCACACCGGGGTCCTTTTCAATTTTGATCTTCTCCTGGAAAAAGTAATTGGAACACCTGAGGTACGCATAAGAGAGATCATCATGAAGAACGTTTCTTTTATAGATCAAATCCAGCTGGTGTCTTTCCCGGGGCTCAGAGGGAGAATATTGCAAACGGCCTTTGCCAATGATGAGAAGGGCTGTCTCCACTTCAGGAATGTTGTCGTAAAAAAGCAAAGGGTCCTTGAAGGAGAGTTTGATGTCCACATGCTCGATTTCAACTGATTTGACTTTCTCCGCTCTTTCGGTGGGGATTTTGATTTTATAAAGGTTGCTGAGGGTCCCGGCCGTTTTTTTATCAGCAATTGCCCATTGCCCTTCGGTCTTGACCAGGCTCAAGCTCCAATTCTCCAAACTTACAGAATAAGAATTTTGGAAAAGAGCTTGCAGATAGACTTTCGCTTCATCCCCGACTTGGCTCACCCTGCCTGATCGAAATAGAGTCACACTGTCGACCTCGAACTGATTGAATTTCCTTTTGATGTTCGACTCTTCCCTGGCCCGGATTTCTTCAGAGAAATTCTCCAGGTATGAAGGAAAGTCTTTCAAGTTCAAAGACTTTTGAATTTGTGCAATGAGCGCGGTGATGTTTTGTTCTTGGGCGGCTATCCCGGGCGTGAAAGACAGGGTGAGGAGCAATACGAGAAAAACCCGGAAAGCAAAAAGTCGTTTCACTTTTTTATTATACCAAAGAACATAAAATTGACCAAAATACACGAAAATGTCTTTGAGTCCTGTCTTCTGCCTTCATTCTTAGCCTTTCAGAAATAAAATCTGCAATTTTTGTGCCATTTGAATCGACAAAAAGCCTTGCTTTATCTCAGGATTCCAGCCTCGTCTCGCGCCAAATCCCGATGTTGATGAAGGAAAGCTGTAAAGAAATTTAACACCCCGCTCTTTTTTTGGCGATTTAAGGAGGATAAGACAACGACGCGATGGATTTTTCCAGAAAATTTACATGCCGAACAAAAATAACAACGGCGGCCATCCTTAAGACGGAGAGTTGAGGGAATCAGCCCGTCTTTTTTTTCTTTTCAGAGACAAAATCTTCTTCCCAGGTGATAAAGCTATGGTAGAAAATCTTATCGCCTTCCTCGATTCCGCGCGTAATCTCTGTGACATGGGATGTTGTGGCGCCAAAAGCCTCCACTGCGTAGAGGACAGCCTTTTCCGGGTCGGCTGAACTGCCGCAGGTATAAAAATCCAAAGCCCCATACCTGTATTCCGGCCAGGTATGGATGGAAATATGCGATTCAGAAATAACGATAACTCCGCTGACGCCGTTGGGCGGGAATCTGTTGACAGAGATGGACCAGACCTGAGCTCCCGCGATTTCCGCAGCTCGGACCAGAATCTGCTGCACCTTATCCACGCTGCTGATGACTTCGGGATCGCAGCCGGATGCCTCAACAATATAATGATGGCCGATCGACCGGTGAATCTTCTTGGTCATTGTCCCTCTCCTCTCTGAAATGGAATTCAATTATGGCACATTCCCACTCGCTGTCAAGAAATCTTTTGGAATCCTATATTATCTCAGAAGCATCTTTTTTTCCGCGATGAGAAAAAAGATTTGATAGAGAGAGGAACGGAGGCGCTGGTTTCCGTCCCTCCGAAGCCCATTGTGGTGGGTGGGAGGGTCTTTGGCGAGGAGGGACGGAAACCTGCTTCTCCATTCCTCATTCTACAATTATCTTTTCTCACCCTGGGAAAAAAGATGCTTCCATCAAGAAAAAATTGACAGGGGCAAAATGCGCAAGATATGATACAAAAACTGGAGCAAGAAAAATGAACCATAAAACGATGACAGCCGGGGCAATTTTTCTGTTTGTTGCGTTTTTGCTCTTCAGTCAGGAAAAAGCGGATGAAACTTTGCTCCTTCAAATCGGCGATAAAGCCCTCAAAGATAAGGCTATGAATATTGTGGCCAATACAATTTACTCCTCACGCGAAGGCAAGCCCATTGCCTTTTCGAGGATGATCGAGGAGATGAGCGCCAGCCGCTTTATCTATGTCGGAGAAACTCACAACAGCCTGCCCATGCATGACATCCAGCTCAAGGTTATCCAGGCTCTTTACGCTAAGGATAAAAAATTGGCCATAGGCCTGGAAATGTTCCCTGTCCCTTTCCAGGAGGCCTTGAACAAATGGAGCCTGGGCCTGCTCAGCCGGGATGAGTTCATTCGAGTCTCGCAGTGGTATGTCAACTGGAATTACAATTTTGGCTTTTATGAGAGGATATTCGAATTTGCCAAAGACTACAGAATTCCTTTGTATGCCCTGAACGCGCCAAGCGAGACAATCACCAAAATAAGGATGGCAGGCTGGGAGGCTCTTTCCGAAGAGGAGAAAAAATTTGTCCCCAAACCTGACCTCTCCCATGAGCAGCATCGAATGCTCGTCCGCAAGATTTTTGAGAGCATGGAGCTTCCCCCTCAGATGAAAGGAAAAGGCCTGGATATGGCCTTTGAGGGGCTCTACCGGGCTCAATCAGCCTGGGATGAGGTCATGGCTTTTCATGCTTTCCAGACCCAAGAGCGCGAGGGCGGAAGGATTGTTGTTCTGGCCGGTTCTGGCCATCTGCTCTACAATCTGGGGATAAACCGTCGCGTTTTTGAGAAAAGCCGGCTTTCCTTTAAGACTTTGATCTGTGTTACCGTCCCGGAAGGGAAGGGGAGCGTTCCGGTCTCAAGAAGCCTTGCGGATTATATCTGGGGAATTCCCGAGGAGCCAATCCCGGCATTTCCATCCATCGGATTGAGGTTTAAGAAATTTGATGGGCTGGACAATTTGGTTGTCGACAGTAAACCGGTCGAAGGAGTTGCTGAAAAAGCCAATTTTGAAAAAGGGGATGTCATTCTCTTCGTTGACGGGCAAAGGTTTTTGGATATCAATGAGTTAAGAATCTACTTAGCCACATTCGGCTGGAATGACGAGGTGAAGTTCAGCCTTTTGCGCAATGCCCAGCCGCTGGAGGTTGGGCTAAAATTTCAGCCTCCTCAAAAGAAAGAGGAAAAATAAATTTTTAGGCGCCAAAGCGAATTCATTAAAATCTTATAATGAGAGGAGGAGCTGTGAAATCCAAAACATTCCGAGCGCTTTCTCTTTTTTGTGTTTTTATTATCTTTGGTCATTTTTTCCTCCAAGCCGCGCAGGAACAATCTCTGAGAAAGATCGAGAGATTGAAAAAAATGATCGAAGCTGTCGTTGAAGGCAAAGAAGAGGGACAAATTGGCGTTGCCATCAAGCACATCGAGTCCGGTCAAGAGCTTTACCTCAACGGCGACACTTACTTTCCTATGGCCAGCGTCTTCAAAATCCCAATTCTGATTGAAGTTTTGGCTCAAGCCAAAGAAGGTAAATTTAGACTCGAAGATGAGGTTGACATTCAAAAAAAGGATCAACATCTGGGAAGCGGCATGATCTCTGACCTGGACGCGCCAGGAATTAAGCTCTCGGTGAAAAATCTTATAAATCTGATGATGATGATCAGTGACAATTCAGCCACCGATATTCTCCTGATTAAAGTCGGAGCAGAAAATGTCAATAGCCGCCTCCGCGGATATGGGATTGAAGAGATCACAGTTAACAGGACCTGCCAGCACCTTATCATGGATTTTGTGGGGATGGATTATGAAAAGTTCAAAGGGCTTTCTCTTGACGAATTCTCTGAAGTCTACAAGGCCGAAAAAGCCAAGAATCCAGAGGCTTTTAAAGAGGCTTCGAAAAAATTCAGTCAGGTCATGATGGACCAGAGCACTCCCCAGGCCATGAACAAGCTTTTGGAGCTAATCCACAGCAAAAAAATCCTTGACGAGGATAGCTGCGGTCTCGTCCTCTCCACTATGCTAAAATGCCAGACTGGAGGGGGGAGGATCAAAGCTGGCCTTCCCGAAGGAACACAGGTGGCGCATAAAACAGGCACAATCGGAGGCACGGTCAATGACAGCGGAATCATCTATCTCCCTGATGATCTCGGGCATGTTGTCTTGACGGTTTTTTCCAAAGATATGACCATGAAAACAGAGGATGTGGAAGATGTCATCGCCCGGATCGCAAGGCTTGTCTATGATTTTTTCTATTTCACCTATTGAAGAGCTTTGCTTTAGATTTCAATGAATTGCCCGTATCAGGCAGCCTAGAGAGAGTTTTGAAGCATGAGGAGGTTTACAATGTTTGTTAAAAAAATTTTCAGAGCTTGGATTTCATTAATTCTTATCACTTTATTCGTTCCTTTAGTTTTCCAGGCACAAACCATAAAAACACCGGCAGAAGAGACAAACTATACCGAATACAGCCAGAACGAGGACATCGCTCTCTTTCTTAGCCGAATCAGTTATCTATCTAAGGAAATCGTTGTTCAGGTCATCGGCCAGACCAGGGAAACAAGGGATTATCCCTCCAAGGAGCTATATCTGTGCATCATCAGCGAAGAGGGAGCAGACAGTCCTCAAAGGCTCAACCGCAACAAGCCGACTTTTCTTCTCGTCGCTTCCCAGCACGGAAACGAACAATCCGCCAAGGAAGCTGCCCTCTGGATTATCCGCGACCTGGCAGCGGGCGAGCTCAAGCCTTTGCTGAAAAAACTCAATTTTCTGATCATTCCCCAGGCTAATCCCTACGGAAACTGGGTCAACCGCCGTACGAACGAGCAGGATTTGGACATGAACAGAGACCATGTGAAACTTGAGTCGCCTGAGGTTGAAGCCATCCATCATGTTTTCAGAGCCTGGATGCCTGAAGTGACCATGGACGCCCACGAAAAAGGGGATGACTACTACCGCGTCTCAATCGGCTGTGTCTCCAATGCCAACATTCACCTCAGCCTTCAGGAATTTTCCCGCAACACGGTCCTGGCCGAGGTCAGAAAAGCGCTGGAAAAGAGGCGAATCACCTTCTTTGAGTATCTGGTCAGTCAGCCGATGGGCATAGACTCGTCAGCAGGAGTCCGCTACCGTCCGGAAGAGACCGGAGGCAGAGAGACAATGCTGCGCTACAGCACGACTGACCTCAACGACGGACGCAATAGCCTGGGGATTTACGAGACTCTTTCCTTCATCCAGGAATGCGCCTCCCGCCATGACCTTGAAACTTTAAGGGAGAGGACGAGATGGCAGTATTATGGAATAAGATTTTTTGCCGAAAGCCTGGCTGCGCACGGACAAGAAGTTATGTCTCTGGTCAAATCTCTGCGAGAAAGGCTTCTGGAGAAAGCAAAAATCTATTCTGAACAGGATGTGGTGCATCTGAGCATGGAATATGCCAGGGATGAAAATCAGCCGGAACTGACCCTAAAAAGATTCAAACGCGCAGAATTTCCTTTCAGAGGAATTCTCAAGGTTGAAAAAAAAGCAGGAGAGCCTCTGACTTTCAACGATGTGGCTCCCTATCCTTATCCTGCAGAGTATGAGGTTACGGAAGAAATCGTGAAGAATTGGTTTCCAGACGTTAGGCCTGTCCTCAGCGTTTCCCGTCCTTCAGGCTATCTCATCCCTGCCAAGCATCAGGACGTTATCGAAGCCCTTCTTCGCCATGATATTCTCGTCCAGGTTTTTATCAAGGACCTGCCTCTTGAAGCAGAAGCCTACAAGGTTTCTGACGTTATTCCTTCCAGATACGATTACCTTCCTCCTGAGAAAATCGAAGTGGAAAATATGAAAACCCAGATTATTGCCAAAAAAGGTGATTTTTATGTCTCCTGCTCTCAGCCAGCCGCGAACTTGATTCCCTGCCTGCTCGAACCGCAGTCTCAGTATGGCTTTATCCGTTACTGGGACTTCAAACTGGTTCCTGAGGCGGGCAATATCTTTGCTTTTTACAGGGTCAGCGGAGAAAAAGCGTTACCTCTTATCCCTTACAAAAATTGGAAGAAATAAAAATCTATTTCTGCTCTGTCAGTTCAAGATAGATTGTCTCGATAAGGCTAAGCCAGCGGCGGCCGCCTGGCGGAACGGGCCGGTCCTCCACGTTGAAAATTTTCTTAATCTCCTCCAGAGATTTTCCTTCTTGGATTAGTGATTTGACTTTTGACCAGAAAAAAAGACGAGTGGAAGAAGAGAAATTATTCCTGGTTTCCCAAACCAAGCAAGGCTTTTAGCGTATTATTGCTTATGGATAAAATACCGAAAAAGGGCTCTTAAATTCTCATTCCTTTAAAAAGAATTCGTTCGCAGGCTGAAATAAAACGACTTAAAGCGAGGTTTTTTGATAGTGAAGTTGAACGCGGCAAGCCGCGCGGAATTCTGCAAAGGTTTTGTTAAAGGTTGACTTCCTTTTTTATAAATTCGGCAGGAACTTTGCTCATTACAACGGTAAAATTTTTTAGTCCTAAACTCTGGCATAGGAATTCAACATCAATTCTTCCCCGTGACTTTATCCATTGTGCCGGAGTCAGATTCTTCTTATTGATTTCCTCATCTATTTCTTTGCGGACTCTATGAATCCACTCAAGAGATTTTGTCTCCCATTCTTCCTTATTCTTCATACGTAACTACCTCCTCTGGTGAAATGATTTCTATTAAAGGAAGCCCAAGCCGTAAATTTATCGAGTGAACTGCTCGCCTCGTCTTAATGTTTACAATATCTCGAAAATTCCATGAAACCACCGCGTCTACACCATGAACAGTCGCCACTGCAATATGTCGCAAGTCTAATCTGGCCCCTTTACGAATAAAACCCTCTTTATCATAAATTTCCAAAAGGTCTGCCTTTGAGATGACTCCTTTATGTATGCCCTGCACAATAGATTTTATTAGAATACGTG
>CAZJYC010000001.1:0-60608 GCA_964550165.1 uncultured Eubacteriales bacterium | reverse complement strand
TTTGAGATGACTCCTTTATGTATGCCCTGCACAATAGATTTTATTAGAATACGTGTGCTCTTAATCCTCTGAGGTATCTCTACATCAAATAAAGCGCCGATAATAGACGTATCTAAATAGAGCCTCATCCTCTTTTCTTAATAATGAAGTTTACCAAAATTGAAAAGTCTTATCAACATATTGTCTCAAGACAGCATTCTACGGTTTATGCAACGGAAAGGAAAAAATGAAGAAACTAACAATAATGCCGCACAGAAGTTCAGGCTTCAATCCACCAGAAACGCTGGCCGCGCAGGAGTTGGCCCGAGCAATTTCTACTTTGTTCCTGGAGATACTCCTCTTCCGTATTCCTTTTGGAAATATAGAGAAAATTTGGTTTTTGGTTGCGGCTGCGGAGTGGGCATCCTTGACTCAACTTTCCCCTCAATTATCGAGGAGAATTGTAAATCAAACCTCGAAAAGGCGTCAAGGACAGCTTGAGGGTGCTGGGATGTCAGTTTGATGCCGTTCCAGCCAGCAAAAGCGCCGGATATCAAGCAGACTCCGCCTCCGGATGGGCATTGGCATAACCTTTGTCCAACCTTCCTGATATTAAGTAAAAATGGCGAACGTATTGATATTGCGTGCGCTTAGTGATGCTTATGGCGTGTTAAGAAAGACCTGACCGAATCCAGCATGGCGCTCGATGCCAATCATCCGTTGGCGTGTGAGGATTTAACCTTTGAGCTCATGATAGATTGTCTCGATAAGGCTGAGCCAGCGGGGAAAAAGCGTTGTCCCTTATCGCTTACAAAAATTGGAAGAAATAAAAATCTATTTCTGCTCTGTCAGTTCAAGATAAATTGTCTCGATAAGGCTAAGCCAGCGGCGGCCGCCTGGCTGAACAGGCCTATCCTCAACGTTGAAAATTTTCTTAATTTCCTCCAGGGATTTGCCTTCTTTGATCAGGGATTTTACTTTCGACTGTTTCTCTTCAAGAGAGCTCAAAAAGCCCTCGATATCGGCCCGGCTTGCGACCTCGCTGTGGCCACTGGCAAAGATTTCAGCATCGAGTTTGAGGATGTTTTTTAAAGTGTTGACCAGTCCAAAGGAGCTTCCGTTTTTATGCCGGTGGATCAAGGGATCTCTTCCCCGGAAGAAAAGGTCTCCGATGAAAGCGACTTTCTCCTCCGGGAAATAGACGACGATATCGCCGCTCGTGTGGGCCGGGCCAAAATAGAGCAATTTGACCGCTTTATTCCCGGAATAAATTTTTAATTTTTCTGTAAAAGTCAGGCTGGGAAGGTAAAGCCTCTGCCCAGGCTCTTTGAAAGCTTCATCCATATCCTTTCTTGTCTGGCTGTGGGCAACAACGATGACATCCCGGGCAAAGCCGGGCAGGCCGTTGACATGGTCGCCGTCGCTGTGGGTGAGGATGACGTACCTTATGGGCTTGGGCGTCAGCTTCTTGATTTCGGCAATCATCTGCTCAGCCGACTCTTTGCTCATTTTGGCGTCCATGACAAAAACTTCATTTTCGCCGATGAAGAAGCCGCAGTTTGCGCCAGAACCGCCCTTGACTTCATAGATTTCGCCTTTGATCTTTTGGACTGTGACCGGTGCCGGTTCTTGTCTGTATTGAGCAGGCTGCTGGGCAAAAATAAAGGAAAAGAATAAAAAGACAAACGCTAACGAAAAATAAGCCTTTGAAGCATTTTTCATGAGTCCCTCCTTAAACAAGATTAGTTGGCTTTCTTCCATTTTGTGTGGCTCATTTAAAAGCCTCTGCAGAGAGGCCTCGCTCCGCTTCAGGTTTTTAACGCCGTTCCCTCGTAGCCCTTCTCGGCGGCTGCGGAACTCGCTCCGCTCAGACATCCTCGCCGCCCGGCAGGGCCCGGTTCCCTCGAAGGGCAGCTCGGGAAGGCTAAACCTTCAATGGTCGCTTCGGCCATCTCTGAGAGGCTTTTTGTTACCCATATCTCCTTCACCCACACAAGATGCAAGAGATTCGGTTAGTTTATATTGGATCGCCACCTCACTTCCCGCCACGCTCCGCTCGCGGCTTCGGCTCCTCCCCGCGATAACACATGAAACATTACGTTTATACAGTAATTTCAATCTATGAATGGCAGATTCTTGATCAGCCCAGCGCCTTTTTCACTCTTTGCCCGATTTCAGCAGGACTCTTGGCCACAAGAACCCCAGCCTCCTCCAGAGCCTCCATTTTTTCCTTGGCTGTGCCTTTTCCGCCGGCGATGATGGCGCCGGCATGGCCCATCCGCCTCCCAGGAGGAGCGGTCTGGCCGGCGATGAAGCTGACCACCGGCTTTGAAAATTCCTTCTTGACGTATTCCGCCGCTTCTTCTTCGGCCGTGCCGCCGATCTCGCCGATGAGAATGACAGCCTCTGTGCCTTTGTCGACTTTGAAGAGCTTGAGAAGGTCGACAAAGTTAAGGCCAACAACGGGGTCACCGCCGATGCCGATGGCCGTCGATTGCCCATATCCCAGCTTGGTCACCTGGTCGACGGCTTCGTAAGTTAGCGTTCCGGAACGCGAGATGATTCCCACGGTTCCGGGAGTATGAATATGGCCGGGCATGATCCCGATCTTGCATTTTCCAGGGGAAATGATGCCCGGTGTATTCGGGCCGATGAGGTAACAGCCTTTTCCTTTGAGGAATGTCTTGGCTTTGATCATGTCAAAAGTCGGGATGCCTTCGGTGATGCAGACGATGCAGCGAATTCCGGCGCCCGCAGCCTCCATAATCGCGTCAGCGGCGAAAAAAGCCGGGACAAATATGGCTGAGGCATTGGCTCCCTCCTTTTCTACGGCTTCTGCCACCGTGTTGAAGACTGGCACTCCCAGGTGTGTTGTCCCTCCCTTTCCAGGAGTCACGCCAGCCACGACTTTGGTCCCGTACTCCTGCATTTTTTGGGTGTGGAAAGTTCCTTCTCCCCCTGTGATTCCCTGAACGACGACGCGTGTCTTTTCGTCAACGATGATACTCATTGTCCACTCCTTTCATCTGTTATTTTTTGGCAAGAGGAACAACCTTTTCTGCCGCTTCTTTCATCGTCTCTGCGGTGTGAAAGGAAAGTCCGGATTCTGACAGTATCTTTTTTCCGAGCTCCACGTTTGTTCCTTCCAGTCGAACCACCATCGGAACGTTGAGGCCCACTTCCTTGGCTGCCTTGACGATGCCGTTGGCCACCAAATCGCAACGGACAATACCCCCGAAGATATTGATCAAAGCGGCTTTGACGTCTTTATCCGAAACCAGAATCTTGAAGGCGTTCTTGACCGCTTCTTCCGAGACGCCGCCGCCGACATCGAGAAAGTTTGCCGGCATTCCGCCTGAATGCATGATGATATCCATGGTCGCCATGGCCAAACCTGCTCCGTTGACCATGCAGCCTACGTTTCCGTCCAGCTTGATATAGTTCAGGTTGTGTCTGGACGCTTCGACCTCTAAGGGTGATTCCTCATTCAGGTCACGCATTTCCTGGATTTCTGGATGGCGGGGGAGGGCATTGTCGTCGAAATTCATCTTGGCGTCCAGGGCAAGAACCTTTCCCTGCTTGGTGATGAGCAAGGGATTGATTTCCGCCAGCGAGGCGTCCGTGCTTTCAAAAGCCTTATAGAGGCTGGTGATGAATCTGATGCCCTGTTTGAACGTTTCTCCTTGAAGCCCGAGCTTAAAGGCCAGATTCCTGGCCTGAAAGGGGAGAAATCCTGTGGCTGGGTTGACATATTCTTTGAAGATGAGTTCGGGCGTTTCCGCAGCGACTTTTTCAATCTCAACCCCGCCCTCGGAAGAAGCCATGACCACAGGAGCTTCGCTGGCGCGGTCGATGACGATTCCCAGATAAAGCTCGCGGCCGATATCGAGCGCTTCTTCGACAAGGATTCTCTTCACCAATTTACCCTCTGGTCCGGTTTGGTGAGTGACCAGCGTCATTCCAATCATTTGCTTGGCAATTTTTTCTGCTTCTTCTGGATTGTTGGCCAGCTTGATCCCTCCTCCTTTTCCCCTTCCTCCAGCATGGACCTGAGCCTTGAGCACAACCTTTGGGCCGATTTTTTCCGCGATTTCCCGGGCCTTGAAAAGGCTGTCTGTCACATCTCCCTGCGGAATTTGAACACCGAACTGGCTGAGAATTTTTTTGGCTTGGTATTCGTGAATTTTCATGGTGCAAATCCTTTTTAGAAGATAATTTGAGTTTTAGACAGTTTTAAGCAAAAGTCTTCAGCTTCTTGGGCTAAGCAAACACAAGCCTGACCGATGACTTTTTAACTTTTTATTCTTTCCGGTACTTCTTCTTTCCTTCCTCGTAAAGGTCGCCGCCGTACATATCGTTGATGACGATGCAGGGAAAACCTTTGACCTTCACCCTGCGAATGGCTTCTGGGCCCAATTCGGGATAGGCAATGACTTCAGAGCCTTCGATACTCTTGGAGATTAGAGCCCCGGCACCCCCGACTGAAGCGAGATAGACAGCTTTGTGCTTCTTCAGGGAATCTTTGACTTCTTCACTGCGCGAGCCTTTTCCGATCGTTCCCTTGAGGCCTAACGAGTGGAGTGTGGGCGTATAGGAATCCATACGGTAGCTCGTGGTCGGGCCTGCAGAGCCGATGGCCTTTCCAGGACGCGCAGGGGTAGGACCAACATAGTATATAAACTGTCCTTTCAGATCGATAGGCAGGTTCTTGCCTTCCTTGACGAGATCGATCAGCTTTTTGTGGGCTGAGTCTCTGCCTGTGTAAAGGTATCCGGTGATAAAGACTTTGTCTCCAGCCCGGAGTTTGGCTATGATTTCATCGGAAACAGGCGTCTGAATTCTGTGTTCGGCCATTGTCTTAGAATTTCAGCAAGTCGACGACGACACGGACCGCAGCTTCTGACTTCTTGATCATCTCTTTTTCTTCATTGGTCAAATCGATCTCGATGATTTCCTCAACTCCGCCGGCACCCAGTTTGACAGGAACGCCGAAATAGAGGTTTTTAATGCCGTATTCACCCTCAAGATAGGCTGCGCAGGGCAGAATCTTCTTCTTGTCTTTGACGATGGATTCGACCATTTCTGTGATAGCCAGAGAGGGAGCGTAGTAGGCGCTTCCTGTTTTCAGGTACTTGACGATTTCCCCGCCGCCGCCTCTCGTCCTGTCGACGATGGCGTCAATTTTGTCCTTCGGCAGGAAATGAGAGAGAGGAATACCTGCGATGGTTGTGTATCTGGCGACGGGAACCATGGTGTCTCCATGGCCTCCCAGAACCAGAGCCTGGATGCTTTCCACCGAAACCTTGAGTTCCATGGAAATAAAGGTCCTGAAGCGGGTCGTATCCAGAATTCCAGCCATACCGAAGACCCTGTTTTTGGGGAATTTGCTGATTTTGTAGGCTGTGTAGACCATGGCGTCAAGAGGGTTGGAGACAACGAGCAGCATGGCCTTGGGCGAGTGCTTGACGACTTGCTCGGTCACTCCCTTGACGATTCCGAAATTTGTTCCGACCAACTCATCACGGCTCATTCCTGGTTTGCGCGGAATTCCAGCGGTGATGACAACGATATCAGAATTGGCCGTGTCTTCATAAGAGTTTGTGCCGGTAACGTGGGTGTCGTACTTGCCGACGGGTCCGCCCTGGCGGATATCCAAGCCCTTTCCGATCGGCATGTCTTCGACGATATCCAGCAGCACAACATCGCCCAATTCTTTTTCAGCAATCGCAAACGCTGTGACTTCTCCAACATGGCCGGCGCCAATCACTGATATTTTTTTTCTCATAATTAAACCTCCTGTTAATTGAGTTAGGTAATACCTCTAATGGTTTTAAATTTTTCCCTTTCCTTAATCTTTCCTGACCGTTCCCTTGCTCCTTACCCTCCGACTATTCTTGACCAGATGTGCCGAAGGAACAGTCCAGCCCTGAGAACTCAATCAAGCTTACTGGGTGTATTTTTTCCAGCGCTCCTTGAGCTTCGGGTCTTGAAGAGTTTCCATGAGATAATCGGCAAAGGCTGTCCCGGTTGCCCCGGTGTCGCGGCCGGTGACAACCAGCTTTTTCTCGTATTGCCCGCAGATGTCCAGGGCCATTTCCAGATTCTTTCCCCTTTCAGGATAGCCGATATGGTTGAGCAGCATGGCTGCCGCCCGGATCATACTGGCCGGGTCAGCATAGATGGCCCTTCCTTCTCTGACCATGCGTGGCCCGGAGCCATGAATGGCCTCGAACATGGCGTACTGTTTTCCGATGTTGGCGCTTCCCGCTGTTCCCACTCCTCCCTGGAATTCGGCAGCCTCATCGGTCAAAATATCTCCGTAGAGGTTGGGAAGAGCAAAGACCTTGAACTCAGTCCGGCGCTTGGGATCGACGAGCTTGGCAGTCATGATATCGATGTACCAATCATCGCAGACAATCTCCGGATATTCTTTGGCTATGTGGTAGCCGATTTCTAAAAACTTTCCGTCCGTTGTCTTGATCACGTTGGCCTTGGTGACAAGTGTCACTCGATTGATCTTGTTTTTCCTCGCATACTCGAAAGCCAGACGGATAATCCGCTCTGCTCCTTGCGATGTGGTTACGGCAAAATCGAAGGCCAAATCATCGGTAACGCCGATTCCCTTGCTGCCGAGGACATAGGCGCCTTCGGTGTTTTCTCGGAAGAAGATCCAGTCAATGCCCTCTTTTGGGACTTTGACCGGCCTGACATTGGCAAAAAGGTCCAGATAGCGTCTCATGGCCACATTGCAGCTTTCGATATTGGGCCAGGGGTCTCCTTTTCTGGGCGTTGTCGTCGGGCCCTTGAGAGTGACGTGACATTTTTTGATCTCATCCAGGACATCATCCGGTATAGACTTGTTGCGGGCCGAGCGGTTTTCGATCGTTAGGCCTTCAACATTCCGTAATTCGATTTTTCCTTTTTTGGCTTCATCCTTGAGCATAAACTCCAGAATTCTTCGCGCTTCTTTGGCGATGTAAGGGCCGATTCCATCTCCGCCAATGATGCCGATGATGATCGGCTTGAGCTTGGAATAGTCGATCCAGTCTGCCGCTTTTTTCATCATCTCGACACGCTTGATCTGCTCTTCGAGAATCTGGCCGAAATGCTCCTTGGCCTTCTCGATTGCGGTATAATCCATGATTATGCCTCCCTCACAATTAAAAATATTTGAATCAAAATGGAGAAAGAATATTATAATTTTTTATGATGAAAATCAACACAATATTGTTTGAAGTAACTATCTTTTTTTCCGTGATCGCCTATGATGATAAAAGCCAACTCTAACAGTGCTGGTTTCTATCCCTCCTCGCCAAAGACCCTCCCACCCACCACCATGGGCTTCGGAGGGACGGAAACCAGCGCCTCCCTTCCTCACTCTATCAAATCTCTTTTCTCATCACGGAAAAAAAGATGCTTCCTCGTTTGAACTTTTTTGACTCCTGGTATATATTAACAGCCTATCCTTTGAGAAGGATGAAAATCCCTCAAATTTCATAAACAACGGAGTTAAGACGATGTTAGAATCCTATTTCAAACAGGAATCTGAACGAAAAGAGCTGGGGATTCCTCCTTTGCCGCTCAATCCGGAACAGACCGCAGAGGTATGCCAGCTTCTCGAAAAACCGCCTAAGGGTCAAGAAGAACTTCTTTCAGACCTTATCGAGAGCCGTGTCTCACCCGGAGTTGACCCGGCGGCAGGGGTTAAAGCCGAATGGCTGACAAAAGTCGCCCGAGGCGAGATCTCTTCTCCTCTCATCTCTAAGAAGAAAGCGGTTTTCTTGCTGGGCACGATGCTCGGCGGCTACAATGTTGAGCCGCTCATTTCTTTTCTAAGGGACAAAGAGCTTGCGGATGATGCGGCAAAGGCCTTGAAGCAAACCATTCTTGTCTACGGAGCTTTCGAAAAGGCCGTGGAACTCGCCAGGCGGAATTCCTATGCCAAGGAAGTCCTGGAATCCTGGGCTGATGGAGAATGGTTCCTCTCCAGACCTGGCCTTCCTGAAAAGATTCGGCTCAAGGTTTTTAAGGTCGAAGGAGAGACGAACACCGATGACCTCTCTCCGGCAAAACATGCCTGGAGCAGGCCGGATATTCCCTTCCATGCCCTCTCTATGGGAGAGACACGCTTTCCCGGTGGCATCGAAGCCATCAAGAATTTGCGTGAGCAAGGACATCGGGTCGCCTTTGTCGGGGATGTGGTCGGAACGGGTTCATCCAGGAAGTCAGCAACAAACTCCTTGTTGTGGCACATCGGAGAGGACATACCCTTTGTTCCGAATAAACGGCGGGGAGGTGTTGTTGTTGGCGGCTTGATCGCCCCGATCTTTTTCAACACCGTGGAGGACTCCGGCGGCCTGCCGATTGTGTGCGATGTGATCAAGATGAAGACAGGCAATACGATCATCATCGACACCAAATCTGGAAAAATCTTGAACGAGGCCGGGCAAACCATCGCCTCTTTTGAGTTTAAACCCGAGACTATCCTGGATGAATTCCGGGCAGGAGGTCGTCTCTCTTTGATCATTGGACGTTCTTTAACAGCCAAAGCCCGTAAAGCCCTCGGAATGCCTGAGGCCGATTTCTTCAAAACCCTGAAAAGTTCCTCTCCGAAAAAAGGACAGGGATATTCTCTCGCTCAGAAGATTGTGGGCAAAGCCTGCGGAAAAGAGGGAATTTTGCCTGGCGCAGCCTGTGAGCCGCGGATGACCACGGTTGGCTCCCAGGATACAACAGGGCCGATGACCGCCGACGAGCTTAAAGAGCTGGCCTGTATGGAATTTCAGTCTGATTTTTTCATGCAGTCTTTCTGTCATACGGCAGCCTATCCCAAACTCGCCGATGTCAAGATGCATAAGTCCCTTGCCCAGTTTGTCATGGAGAGAAAAGGAGTGGCGCTCCGGCCTGGCGACGGCGTTATCCATTCCTGGATAAACCGCTTCCTGGTTCCGGACACGATGGGAACGGCTGGCGACTCTCACACGCGTTTTCCGATAGGGCTGAGTTTTCCGGCCGGCTCAGGGCTTGTGGCTTTTGCCGGAACCCTAGGCTTCATGCCCCTGGATATGCCTGAGTCCGTTTTGGTGAGGTTTCGGGGAAAGCTGAATCCAGGAATCACGCTCCGAGATGTGGTCAACGCCATTCCCTATTTTGCCATCAAGGAAGGGCTGATGACCGTGGCCAAAGAAGGGAAGAAGAATGTCTTCAACAGCAGACTCGTCGAGATGGAGGGACTGGCCGGCTTAACCGTGGACCAGGCTTTCGAACTCACCAACGCTACTGCCGAACGATCGGCTGCAGGGGGAACAATCGCTCTCAGCGAGGAAAGTGTGGCCAAATATCTCCGGAGCAACGTCGCTCTGATGGTGAAGATGATCGAGGATGGGTACAGGGACCGAGACGCCTTGCGGCGAAGGATTGATGCCTGCCAAAAGTGGCTGGAGAATCCTTTTCTCCTCCGCGCTGATCAAAGTGCAAACTATGCAGCGGTTCTGGAGATAGACCTTTCGGACATCCAAGAGCCGATCGTCGCCTGCCCCAACGACCCTGATGATGTCAGGCTCCTTTCTGAAGTTGCCGGGGACAGGATTGATGAGATCTTCATCGGGTCCTGCATGACGAACATCGGCCATTTTCGGGCGGCTGGCAATATTTTTGAGGGGGCAGGATATCTCGGCACCCGAATCTGGCTCACGCCACCGACGAAGATGGATCGGGCGCAGTTGATGAGGGAAGGCTATTACGCCATCTACGCCAGCGTCGGGGCGCGAACAGAGATTCCCGGCTGTTCGTTATGCATGGGGAATCAGGCCAGAGTTCGGCCTGGGACTACGATCATCTCGACCTCCACCCGCAATTTCGACAACCGAATGGGAGACGGAGCACGCGTTTACCTGGGATCGGCAGAGCTTGCCGCCATAGCCGCACTTTCTGGCAGACTTCCTGAGCCTAAAGACTATTTCTCAATTTTCAAAGAAAAAATTCTTGCTCATCAAGATAATATCTATAAGTATCTCCAGTTCGATGAAATGAAAAATTTATCGCTCGAATATTGAATATGCTCTCGGCAAAGCTCAACCCGCTGGCAAGAGGTAAAAATGCCTGACCAAAGCCTTTAATCCTTTGCTTACCAGGGGGATGAGTTTTGCCCGCATTGAAATCGTCGATGAATCCGAAGTTGCATCGATTATCAGATTTATTTTTTTGAAACGCTTTTAAAAGGAATTGGTTTCAATTGGAGGACGCATGATTCACTTGGAAGGGAAAAGGGCTCTGGTCACTGGAGGTTCGCGCGGGATAGGACGGGCAACGGCCATCCTGTTCGCCCGGGCCGGAGGCGATGTGGCCATCAATTTTGTCGAGAATAGAAGTGCAGCCGAAGAAGTCCGCACGGCGATAGAGAAAATCGGCAGAGAGTGTCTGCTATTTCAGGCAGACATCGCCAAAAAAAGGGACGTGGAGTCAATGGTTAAAGGAATCATCGCCAAGTGGGGTCAGATCGATATTTTAGTCAACAATGCCGGGATTTGGACCTACGGAGAGATGGGGGGTATGCCCGAAGACGTCTGGGCTGAGACGATGCGGATTAACCTGGACGGCGTTTACTATGTCTGTAACGCTGTAGTCCCATCGATGAAAGAGAAAAAGAGGGGATGGATCATCAATGTCACGTCCACGGCCGCGGTCAGAGGCGAAGCCTTTCACTCTCACTATGCAGCCAGCAAAGGAGCGTTAGTGGCGTTGACCAAATCCCTCGCTGTCGAGCTAGCTCCTTTTAATATCCGCGTCAACTGTGTCGCACCAGGCTGGGTGGATACAGATATGTGCGCTGAGGTCTTCAGCGATCCCGATTTTCGCAAGGCAATTCAGAAGTCTATTCCTTTGAAAAGGATCCCCCCTCCGGAAGATATCGCAGGGCCAATATTATTTTTGGTCTCTGATCTGGCGCGCCATATTACGGGAGAAGTCCTGAACGTCAACGGTGGTTCTGTGCTCTGTTCTTGAAAAACTTGCGAAATTCATCGAATTTTGATAATTATTAGGACACTTTTCACGAGGAGGCCCTGATGGAGGAAGAAATAGGAAAAATCACCCATTTTTTCTCCAAAATCAATGTGGGTGTTTTAGTCTTATCCAAGGGAATGCTTAGGGTAGGTGACACCATCCATATTAAAGGTCACACCACAGATTTTTACCAAAAAGTTGAATCCATGCAGGTGGAGCACAATCCTGTCGAGGCCGCTAAGCCAGGAGAACCGGTGGGAATCAGGGTGGAAAGCCCTGTCAGAGAAAATGATTTGGTTTTCAAAGTGACAGAGGATTAAAAGGCATGGCATGGATTCAAAAACAAGGATTGATTAAGACATTTTTGCAACTTTTATGCGCCTAAGTCCGTAATTCTTATTGGTGTGATGCCCTACCTCTAAGGGTGAGAACAGAAGATGATAATTCACCCCCTGAATCATCTTTTTCAGCTATTGACTGAGTCCTGGTATTCTGTAACTATGTAGAAAAACAAGAAGTTACCTTTCTAACCGTCTCAAAGAGAGAGGAGAAGAGTTTTTGAAGAAAAATGTTTCCTCCCCTCAGGGCTTAAAAGAAGCCATCCAGACCTGGAAAGAGGAGAAATACGACGAAGAAGGAAAAGAACTTTTTTCCAAAAACTCGGATTTTACGACTGTTTCCGGGAGAAAAGTCAAGGAGCTCTATACTCCTCTCGACCTTGAGGGCTTTGATTATCTGAAAAATCTGGGTTTTCCCGGCGAGTATCCCTACACAAGAGGGATCCATCCGACCATGTACCGGGGCCGCCTGTGGACCATGCGGCAGTTTTCTGGGTTTGGCACGGCCGAAGACACAAACAGAAGATACAAATACCTTCTCTCACATGGCCAAACAGGCTTGAGTGTTGCCTTTCATCTTCCGACATTGATGGGGATCGATTCAGACCACCCTCTGGCTGAGGGGGAGATTGGAAGATGCGGAGTGGCCGTGGATTCCCTGGCGGACATGGAAATCCTTTTTAAAGGGATTCCTTTAGACATAATATCCACCTCCATGACCATCAATCCTCCGGCAGCTGTTCTATGGGCCATGTACATTGCCGTGGCTGAAAAGCAAGGCGTCTCAACCAAAGTCATCTCGGGAACAATCCAGAATGATATTTTGAAGGAATATATCGCCCAAAAAACTTTTGTCTTTCCTCCCTCGCCGTCGATGAAGCTGATCGTCGATACCTTCGAATACGGAGCTCAAGAGGTTCCCCGCTGGAATACCATCTCCATCTCAGGGTATCACATTCGGGAAGCCGGCTCTACCGCTGCCCAGGAGCTGGCGTTTACCCTCCGGGACGGAATTGAGTATGTGGAATGGGCTTTGGAGCGAGGCCTTGAAATCGACGAATTTGTTCCGCGCCTGTCTTTCTTTTTTAATGCCCACAATGATTTTTTTGAGGAGATCGCAAAGTTCAGAGCTGCAAGAAAAATCTGGGCGGAGGTCATGAAAGATAAGTTTCATGCCAAGAATTCAAGGAGCCTGTGGCTGAGATTCCATACGCAAACATCCGGAGTTTCCTTGATGGCTCAGCAGCCCTACAACAATGTTGTTCGTGTCGCCATCCAGGCTCTTGCCGCTGTTTTAGGAGGAACGCAATCCCTTCACACCAATTCCCTCGATGAAACTTATGCTTTGCCTTCGGAAAATGCTGTGACCATCGCCTTGAGAACCCAGCAAATCATCGCGCATGAAAGCGGCGTCGTCAATTGCATCGATCCCCTGGCTGGGTCTTATTTTGTGGAAGAACTGACGAGCGAAATGGAGAAAGAAGCCAAGGACTATATTAAAAAAATTGATGACATGGGAGGGATGGTCAAAGCTATCGAGCTCGGATTCCCTCAAAAGGAAATTGCTGACAGCGCTTACTGGTATCAAAAAGCTGTGGAGAAAAAGGAAAAGATCGTTGTCGGTGTGAACGCGTTCGCCATGGAACATGAGCCTATTCCGATATTAAAGATTGATGAGAATGTTACTAAACAGCAGCTCGCCCGATTGAAAGACGTCAAAAAAACAAGGAATAGCACCCAGGCTAAAGAAAGTCTGCGCGACCTCAAAAAAGCAGCCGAAGATGAAAAGAATTTGATGCCGTTCATTTTGAAGTCAGTCAAGAATTACGCCACTTTGGGCGAGATCATGGAGACCTTGAAGGAGGTTTATGGAGAATACAAAGAGCCGATTGCCTATTGAATGGAGTTATCGATTAAAAAATAAGGAGTCATTTGCTAGAGTGAGAAGACAAGGGACGGGAAGATTAGCGTGGAGGGCGTAATGGCCGAGAAGAAAATCAGAATCTTGATCGCAAAGCCCGGCTTGGACGGACATGACCGGGGTGCGAAGGTGATCTGCCGTTCCTTAAGGGACGCCGGGTTTGAAGTGATCTACACCGGATTAAGGCGGACGCCAGAAGAAATTGTGGGTGCAGCTATTCAGGAGGACGTCGATATTATCGGCTTGAGCATTCTCTCCGGTGCTCACAATGTGCTCTTTCCTAAAATCATGAACCTTCTCAAAGAAAAAGGGGCAGATGATATCGCCGTTATCGCTGGAGGCATCATTCCGGATAACGATATTCCTTCTCTGAAGAAAATCGGAATTGCCGAGATTTTCCTGCCAGGCTCTTCCACTCAGGATATCGTTGAATGGATCCAAAAAAATGTGAGGATGGGATTGAATCAATGATGGCAACAAAAGACTTGACTTTAACTTTTTTAATAATAATAATTAAGGAAAACTTTCATGACTAAAAAATTCTTTTCGTTGATTATTGTCCCCCACCATAAAGGGAAATCGAAAACAATAACGCTTACGGAGAAAAAAGTTAAGATCCTTGCCGGAGTCATTGCCGTTCTTTTTATCGGGTCTGGCATTTTGCTTGTCGACTACTTTATGATGAGCGGCACCAGGCAGAAGTACAGAGAGCTTTACCGGGAGAACTCCGAACAGAAAGGGATGATTGCTCGGCTTAAAGTATCTATGAATAAACTCCGGACAGATGTTGAGCATTTTGAGAATTACGCCAAAAAGATTAACATCATGGCTGGCCTCAAGTCGCCTGAGGTTCTCAGAGAAATTGGAGTCGGCGGGGGAGGAAGAGGCGATCAAGAACTGAACTTTTCAGAGTATAATCAAAATCTTACCTTGACCCAGGCTGAGAATCTGGGCCAGAAAACAGAAAACATTGAAAAGAATTTAAACACGTTAGTCAGGTTGTTTGAGAGCAGGCATATGGAAATTGCCACAATGCCCACAATCTGGCCAACGACCGGCTGGCTCACTTCGCCTTATGGTGAAAGAATAGATCCCTTTACAGGGAAAAAGACTTTTCACTACGGCGTCGACATCGCATCTGGTTATGGAAATCCCGTCGTGACCACAGCAGATGGGAAGGTCATCGAGCTGAAAAGAGAAAAAATTGGAGGGAATACAATCATCATTCAGCATGGAGCAGGAGGATTTACGACTGTTTATTGTCATTTGAGCAAATTTAATTGCAAAATAGGCCAATCTGTTAAGAGGGGAGATGTTATCGGATATGTCGGCAGTACAGGAAAAGCCTTAGGTCCCCATGTTCATTATGAAGTTCGGAAAAACGGAAAGGCGGTCAATCCCTGGAATTATCTGCTCGAAGAATAAGATTTGTAAGAATTTAAGTCAATATATCCCCGGCTTTTATTCTTGATCCAAGGCAAAAGGAATAAGCGTCCATTTTTTTCTTTCCTTCAGGCTGAAGGATTTCGATGAGATAGACGCTTCCTTTCCCGCAACAGATTTCGATTCCTTCCTTTTTTACTCCTAAAATTTCTCCTGGAGAACAGGGCTGAGCCATTCCTTCCTTTTTCCTTCCCTTATGGAAAATTATCCTTTTATTTTGGAGAAAAGCAAAAGCCGCAGGCCATGGAGCAAAAGCACGGACCTGTCTTTCTATTTGAATCGCATCTTTTGTCCAGTCGATTCGTCCGTCCTCTTTTCTGAGCTTGGGCGCATAGGTCGTTTGAGAATGATCCTGAGGGCGATGCGCCAGTTTATCGATCTGAGCTATGGTTCGGATTAAAAGGTCTGCGCCCTTCTGAGCCAATCGGGCCTCAAGCTCTGCGGCATTTTCTTCAGGGAGAATCTCCACTTCCTCCTGGGCAAGAATATCGCCTTCATCCATTTTTTCGTTGAGCTCAAAGATAGTGATTCCTGTTTTCTCCTCTCCGTTTAAAAGAGCCCACTGGACAGGAGAAGCGCCTCGGTATTTTGGCAGGAGGGAGAAATGAACATTGACAGAGTTGTGCCAGGGAAGATAGATGATCGAGGAGGGGATGATCTGGCCGTAGGCTACAACGATGTTCACGTCGGGCTGGATGTCTTTGATTTTTTCGAGCGCAACTGGGTCCTTTCTGATTTTCAAAGGCTGGTAAAAGGGAATATTCAGCTCTAAAGCAACCTTTTTTACTGCACTGGACATAAGCTTTTTGCCCCTTCCTGACGGCTTATCGGGCTGGGTGATGATGAGTTCAATGCTGTGGCCGGCTTCTAAAAGCTTATTCAAGGAGGGAAGGGCAGAAGCAGGGCTCCCGAAAAAGACGGTTCTCATCAGAGCTCGCCCATTTCGATGCGTTTTTTCAGCTTTTTTCTGAGGAGATTTTTTTTGAGCGGAGATAGCCTGTCGATGATTAACTTTCCGTTCAGATGGTCAATTTCATGACAGAAAACTCTGGCCAGCAGCCCTTCAGCTTCGATGATTTTTTCGTTTCCATTTAAATCCAAACCCTTGACAACGACATGGGAGGGCCTGACGATTTTTTCGTTAACATAAGGAATCGAAAGACAGCCCTCTTCCAGAGTCTCTTCGCCCTCTTCGGTGAGCAGGTCAGGGTTGACGAGAATAATCAGGTTTTGACTGTCCTCCCCAACCGAGAGGTCGATGGTGATCAGCCTTTTGCTCTGATTCACTTGGGGGGCAGCCAGACCTATGCCTGGAGCCGCATACATGGTTTGCACCATGTCGTGAGCCAGAGCTTCTATTTTTTTATCGATATTTTTGATTTCCTCTGCTTTTTCAGTCAGAATCAAATTTCCGTATTTGATGATTTCACGTATTGCCATTTTTCCTGAATTTGTATTTTAACGGATTTTTGTCTCGGGATCAATTTTCCAGGGAATAATGTTAGCATCTTTTTTCCGTGATGAGAAAAGAGATTTGGTAGAGTGAGGAATGGAGTTGCTGGATTCCGTCCCTCCGAAGCCCATGGCGGTGGGTGGGGGGGTCTTTGGCGAGGAGGGATGGAAACCAGCACTGTGAGAGTTCACTTTTCTCATCACATCCCTTCACGGAAAAAAAGATGCTTTCGGCATCAATTTTCCAGCGATTTTTTGTCAATGCCTCTAGACGACTGCAGAAGGCGGAGCAGGTTCATCCGCAGCGCCTGCATTCTTGATAGGAATTCTGATGAGATAGACAGCGATACCGATTAAGACCAAGACCCCGACCCAGTAGGGATGGGCAAAAAATACAAAGAGCTTGGAGAGGAACCCTAACTCGTGCGTTGCGGCCCATCCGGCTAAAAAGCTCTGGTCGGCAAAAATTTCTGGTATTTTGACTTTAATGAGATTTTGAGGAGGCAAGTAAAGGAATGTCCAGGCTGCTCTTAGGAGCGCTGTGAGGGCTTCTCCAGCGATGAGCCCGGAGGCGAGCAGTATTCCGACATTTTCGACCCTTGCTTTTTGAGCGGGATTAAAATTTCTGGTCATAGCCTTTCTGTCCACTATTGCCCTCATAACACCCCCACAGAAAATAGCGAATGTTGTTTCAAGGGGAAGGTACATCCCGACAGCAACAAGCATCGGAGAACGAACCTTAACAAGAATAAAGACAAATCCCATGAACATGCCCACAATGACCAAGGGCCAGGCCATCTCGCCGCCGACTATTCCCTGGGCCAATGCTGCCATCAATCCAGCCTGAGGCGCGGGAAGGTCCTTGCTTCCAAAGGTGAATGCTCCATGGAGAACCAGCAGCGGGAAGTAAAGGAGCAAAGAGGCAACGAGAATTCCAAACAGATCTCCAGTCTGCATCTTCCACGGTGTTCCGCCAAGAATGTGCCCCACTTTCAAGTCCTGGAGCATCTCTCCTGCCACTGCCGATGAAACACAGACCACGGCCGCAACACCGAGAACGGCACCGACACCGCTCATCCCAGTCGCTCCGATGAAAACCATGAGCAGGGCGGCGATGATGAGGGTGGAAAGGGTCAGGCCAGAGATAGGATTATTCGAAGATCCTATCTGCCCCACAAGGTTCCCGGATACGGCAGCAAAGAAGAAGCCCGCTAAAGCCATGACACCTGCTGCGAGAACAGCTGAACCATAAGAGCCAGAAAAAATCTTATAAACAAAAATCATGAGGATAAAAGCCACTCCGAGCCCGGCAAAGACCAATTTAAAATTCAAGTCTTTTTCAAGCCTGGAAGAGACTTCAACCTGCCCTGCAGCCTTTTTTATATCCCCGACGGACCTCTTGATTCCGGCGCCGAGGTTTTTCCTCATCCTGAAAAGGGTATAACCCGCACCGACAAGCATTCCTCCTACGGCAATAGGCCTTATGATGAACTTCCAGACGTCGACCATCATCGAGCTCCAATCCACTTGGGCCATGGTAACCGACGGGCCATAAAATCTCTCCACAA
The DNA here is from genome assembly GCA_964550165.1 of uncultured Eubacteriales bacterium. GTDB lineage: Bacteria > Acidobacteriota > Aminicenantia > Aminicenantales > Aminicenantaceae > CAZJYC01. Next base: position 42,903 of record CAZJYC010000001.1, on the reverse strand, counting down.
GCTGGGGTCCTAAGAAATACATCAGAAGAGGGGCAAAGAGTCCCCAGGCGAGAACACCGCCTGCGAAGTTCAAGGAGGCAAGCGTTGGACCTATGATATAGCCGACACCAATATAGGCGGGATAGATGCCAGGTCCTGCCACCGCTACAGATCCGCCTGCCCCAACCGTGGGTGCATCTTTGACAGTACCTAACTTTACGAAGCTGGAGCCGACATGGCCCACTTTGATGATGAATTCCTTGGTTGCAGCGAAGAGCCTGACAACTCCCAAGGCGAAAATGAGAGCTCCGACTCCCATGGCCTGGAACAAAAACTTCGCTCCAGCACTTCCTTTCTGGCCTGCCTTGTGAATTTCTCCTGCTGCCACAGACTCCGGGAACTGAAGTTCAGGGTCGGTTACCATAACCCTTCTCAAGAAGGTCACGAACAGGATTCCAAGAAATCCGCCGACGAACATCAAAGCCGACGATTTGAGATAGGCATCGAGAGTGTTAAACTTTGTCCATACGCCTGCTATGAGGAAGGCTGGTATGGTGAAAATAGCGCCTGCCGCAACCGATTCGCCTATGGAGCCTACTGTTCTGGCAAAGTTCTCTTCCAGTATGGAGCCCCGCAGGAGTTTGAGAACTGCCATGCCGATTATGGCTGCTGGATAGGTGGCTGCAATCGTCATGCCGGCGCGGAGTCCAAGATAGGCATTAGCAGCACCCAGAAGAACCGTCATGAAAATCCCGAGGATCAACGCTTTTATGGTAAATTCCCTTAGCGTTGTCTTTTCTGGGACATATGGCTTGTAGCTCATCCCTCACTCCTTTGTAAGGATTAGACTTGGTTAATTGTATATTAGAATTTACCTAACAAATCAAGTTTTTTTAGGCTAAGTGAGCATCTTTTTTCCGTGAAGGCATATGATGATAAAACCCAACTATAACAGTGCTGGTTTCCATCCTTCCTCGCCAAAGACCCGCCCACCCACCACCATGGGCTTCGGAGGGACAGAAACCACCTCCTCCATTCCTCACTCTATCAAATCTCTTTCCTCATCACCGGGAAAAAGATGCTTCCTCAGGATAAAAGTCTGAGCTTATTTTTGCCTGAATTTTTTTCATTTGCTTGAAAGCTAAAATTGTGCTAAATAATTAGCGAGTAAACAATGAGATGGGTATGATGAGTTGGATTAAAAAAAGGCTCTTTTGCGATCTGGCCATTGACCTGGGAACCGCCAACACGCTCGTTTATCTCAAGGGGAAGGGAATTGTTGTTCAGGAGCCATCGATTGTTGTGATCAACAAAAATAGCGGCAGGGTGGAAGCTGTTGGCACTCGAGCCAAGGAAATGTTAGGGAAAACCCCGGCCGATGTCCTGGCTATCAGGCCGATGAGAGATGGCGTCATTGCCGATTTTGAGATCGCCGAAAAGATGCTTGACTACTTTATCAAGAAAGCGACAAACAATCGCATTTTTCTGCTCAGGCCAAGAATTGTCATCGGAATTCCCACAGGGATCACTCAGGTTGAAAGACGGGCGGTTAAGGACGTGGCCCTGAGAGCTAAGGCGTCTGAAGTCTATCTCGTCCAGCAACCTGTATCCGCTTCCATAGGAGCTGATTTGCCTATTTCCGAACCAACAGGGAATATGATCGTGGACATAGGCGGGGGGACAACGGATATCGCTGTCATTTCCATGAATGGCATTGTCTTCAACCATTCCGTAAGGATTGCCGGAAATGAGATGGATGAATCGATCATTCAATACCTGAAAAAGAAATACAATCTGCTCATTGGGGAAAGGACAGCGGAGCAGATCAAGATAGAAATAGGCTCGGCTTACCCCCTTGACGAACCTCTGACCATGGAGATAAAGGGGAGAGATTTGAGGGAAGGAATTCCAAGAACCGTAACGGTCGATGACCAGGAGATAAGGGAGGCCCTGGAGGATGTCGTTTCTACCATCATCAACGCCCTTCGCGTGGCTTTGGAAAGAACTCCTCCTGAGCTGGCGGCGGATATCATTGACCGGGGGATTATCCTAACAGGAGGAGGCGCTCTCCTGAAAAATTTTGACAGGCGTATTCGGGAAGAAACAAAATTGCCAGTGTTCATCACCGAAAATCCGCTGGCCACAGTTGTCCTTGGTGCGGGCAAGATGCTCGACGACCCGGAGCTATTGAGAAAGATTTCTCTGATATAATTCAGCTTAAATTTTATGACTCTCTTCCTGAAAGCAAAAAAAAGCCTGATCGTTTTCACGGCTTTGATCTTTTTTCAACTCATCCTGATCTCCGCCCAAGTCCCCCTGGGATCAGAACAGAATTATTTTGAGAGAGCTGTTTTTTCTGTTTTTTCTCCAATTCAGCATGGCATCATCTCTTTTTTTCGGGGCATCGGCAACTTCTGGAAAAAATATTTTTACTTTCGCAATGTTCAGAGTCAAAACCAAAGAATGAAGGAGGAGTTATTTCTTCTCCGGCAGGAGAATATCCTTCTGAAGAATGCGCTCCAAAAGTTCAAATCAAACAAGGAAATTCAAGAAAGTCTTGTCGAAATCCATAAGAATATTTTGCCTGCTCAAATCATCGGCCTCGATGCCAGCAACACCTATAAATCTGTGGTTGTCAATAGAGGGTCTCTGCATGGCGTTAAGAAAGACATGGTCGTTCTTGATGAAGATGGCAGTCTTGTAGGCCGGGTGATAGGCCCTATAGGATTAAAAGAAGCTAGAATCCAACTGATCACGGATAATGAGAGCGGGGTTGGTGTTTATTCAGAGAAGAAAGGAGTTTCAGGAGTTCTTGCCGGCGACGGAAAAGGAAGCTGTTTCTTTAAGTATGTCTTGACCACAAACAGGGATATCGAGAAGGATGAGGAGGTCCTCACTTCGGGCAAGGACGGCATTTTTCCTTCAGGCATCAAGGTTGGCAAAATTCTTTCTATAGCCGACGATGCCTCACTTTTTAAGACAATTAGAGTCCAGACTCATTTTGATGTTCGCCAATTAGACCGGGTGGCCATCATCATGAGAGCGCCGATGGAAATATTTTGAGAAAAGCCTTGAATGAAAGACATTATTAAGGTTGGAATTGGAATTTTTCTTGCTTTTCTGACCTATACAGTTTTTAGCAAGATCTCTCCTTTACTTCTCTATGTCATCAACATCTTCAGTCTGGTCGTCATTTATTTTGCCGTTCAGAAGGATGAAATTTTTGGAGCCTGCCTGGGAGCGTTCTGCGGCCTGGTTCAAGATTCTTTTTCCTTAGGAGTTTTCGGTGTGGCTGGTATTTCAAAAACAATCACCGGATTCCTGGCCGGGTATCTTTCAAAAAAAATTAATGTCCTTTCGTTTCTGCGCAGTTTTCTTTTGATCTTTGTCTTGATCAGTATCGAATTCGCTGTATGGGCATTCCTTTATTCGTTTATCTTTTCTGCAAGAATCAACACCGCCGGCGGGCTGATTTTTCTTCAGCCCGTCACCACGGCTTTTCTGGGAAGCTTAATCTTCTTTTTTCAAAGACGCTTAAAAAAAGGCAACTTCAGGCCTTTCCATGAATGAGAACAGGATTTATGAAGACCTTTCCCCGACTCTAAGACGGGCTAAAAGGGTCATGATCCTTGTGGAATTTCTGATTGTTGTCTTAATTTTTAGCTATTGGAAAATTCAAATTCTTGATCGTGAAAAGTACTGGAAAAGGGCTGAAGCCAATCGAATGAGAGAAATTATCCTGACTTCGCAGCGAGGTTTGATTAACGACAGAGACGGAACAAGTATGGCCAATAATAGGGGCTCGTTCAAGGTTTCAATCATCAGAGAAAATTGCACAGATTTTGAGAAATCCTGCCGGAAGATCGGTCGCCTCTTGAAAATGGAAGAAACAGTTTTAAAGGATAGAATCAAAAAGTACGAATCCTTGCCACTTTTCAAACCAATCGTTGTCAAGGAGGACTTGTCCTTGGAAGAGGTGGCACGGATTGAGGCTAGAAAGTCAGAATTCCCTGAGCTGGTCCTTCAGACTGAGCCAAAAAGGTTTTATCCGTTCGGGGCTCTTGCAGCTCATATCATAGGATATATTCAAGAAGTCTCACCCGAGGAAATGAAAGAACGTATTTTTGAGAAAAAGCGTTTCGGAGATCTTGTGGGAAAGACTGGAATTGAAAAAGAATACGAGTCGAAATTGGCCGGAAAGGACGGCCGATTGATAGAAATTGTGGACAGCCAAGGTCGTATCAAAGGCGAAGTCGATAGGCACGAGCCAAAGAAAGGACAGGATATCGACCTCACGATAGATTTCGATATTCAGAAGAAGGCCGAAGAATTGCTGGCGGGTAAGGAAGGTGCGATTGTCGTCTTGGATCCTCAGACGGGCGAAATCCTAGCGTTAGCTAGTTATCCCACCTTTGATCCCAACCGGTTTATCAACCGCTTTACTTCTGAAGAGTGGCTTGATTTGGTCAATAGGCCCGAGTTCCCTTTGGAGAATCGAGCCATTCGTGGTTTGTATGCTCCTGGTTCAGTCTTCAAACTCACTATGGCTTTAGCCGCTCTCGATAAGCGCTTAATCCATGAGCAGACTTCCTTTTACTGCAACGGTCTGATTCATATCTACCGACAGCCGTTTTCCTGCTGGGCTGAATATGGCCACGGGCTGATGAACCTTTACGATGGAATCAGAAATTCCTGCAATATCTATTTCTATCAGATTGGAAAAATGATGGACATCGAAGAGATTCACAAATACGCCAAGATGCTGGCATTCGGTGAAAAAACAGGTGTCGATCTGCTCGGAGAAAAAGGGGGCCTTGTGCCCAACACTCAATGGAAAAGGAGGATCAAGAATGAGCCCTGGCACCCGGGGGAGACGATCTCTGTCTCGATCGGCCAGGGACCCTTGTTGGTTACCCCTATCCAGGTGGCCACACACACAGCCTTGATTGCCAATCGAGGAAGAAAGGTCGCTTTGCATCTTTTGAAAGCTCAACAAGGAGAGAAAAGCATAGCTCATTTTTCCCGCGACGAAACAGCTATTATGGATCCTTCCCTTTTTGAGAAAGTCATCAATGGAATGTGGGGGAGCGTTAATGACGAAGGAACAGGAAGAGGGGCGAAGGTCGAGGGATTCGATGTCTGTGGGAAGACCGGTACGACCCAGGTGGTGAGCAAAGAAAAAATGGAACAAATCAAGCAAATGGGAGGGGAGGTTAAAACTCATTCTTGGTTCACAGGCTTTGCTCCCAGGGAAGGGCCGAAGGTCGTTATCACTGTCTTGGTGGAATATGGTGGAATGGGAGGAGCGACCGCAGCTCCTCTGGCCAAGCAGTTGTTCAAAATGTACAAGGAAAAATATGATTAACAGAAACGTGATCGGGAACCTGGATTGGATTCTGATCGGTCTTATGCTTTTGAACTCTGCCATCGGTGTCGTCTTTATTTACAGCAGTTCTCATTATTCGCCCGGAAATTATTATATAAAACAGATCCTATGGATTTTCATAAGCCTGGCTGCGCTCTTTTTGCTTCTTATGGTCGATTACAAATTTCTTGTGACGTATTCTCATTACTTTTACATTATTGTGCTCGGAATACTGGCAGGAGTCTTACTTTTTGGAACACTTGTTTCAGGGGCCAGGAGATGGATTGTCTTTCACTTTTTTCGTGCCCAGCCTTCAGAGATCACGAAGATTGTCCTTATCCTTCTCCTCGCTTCTGTCTTTTCTGGATTTCGAAAGAATTATCTGAATTGGGGAAAGGGAATTTTAAGCGCAGCCACAGTCGCAGTTCCCTTTTTCCTTGTGGCTTTGCAGCCTGATCTGGGAACTGCTTTGAGTTACATCCCTATTTTAATAGCAGCACTCCTTTTGGCGGGATTGAAGAAAAGAACAATCATCTTGTTATTGATCGCGACGTTGCTCGTCGGTTTGGCAGCTTGGAATTTTGCCCTTAAGGATTATCAAAAGAAGAGGATCACAACTCTCATTTCCCCGAGCCAAGATCCGCTCGGTTCAAGCTATCATATCATTCAGTCCAAAATTGCTATTGGCTCAGGCGGTTTTTTTGGCAAGGGATTCAAGAAGGGGACTCAGAGCCAGCTGAGATTCTTGCCTGCGAGGCATACAGATTTTATTTTTTCTGTTATCGGAGAGGAATTCGGCTTTTTGGGTATCGCCTTAGCTGTCCTTTCTTACTTTTTCTTCCTCTTGCGAGCGTTTCAATCTGTCGGGCAATCCAGAGATAGGGCAGGTGTCTTCATCGTTTTTATGGTAGCGGTGATGATCACCTTTCAGTTTGTGATCAACGTCATGATGGTTATCGGCCTTTTTCCTATAGCCGGGATTCCCTTGCCTCTTCTCAGCTATGGAGGGTCTTCCCTTCTTACAAATTACCTGGGAGTCTCCCTTGTCTTGAACGTCAAGATGAGAAGGTTTGTGAATGTCTAGGGCGCGCCAGACTTAGCCAGTTTGACTGATTGAAAGGCCATCATCCCTCCTTCACACCTTTAGACCGTCCTCATTGTCCTCGTCCTCTTTAGATAGGGTTCAATTCTCATTGTTGTTTGCTGTCATGCTTTCTTTTTGCTATTAAGGATGACTGTCGATCTCGCAAAGTTGATATCCGCCACTCGATGGGAGATAATGAAAATGTTAAAGACGATGAAAAACTCTCTACGATACAGCTCCTCCATCAAAGTTGACTGGGAAGAGCTCCTTAAAGGCATTGAGAAGCCAGGCCGGTATCTGGGCGGCGAATGGAACGAGATAAAAAAAGACCCGCAGCGTGTCACAACAAAAATCGCTTTAGTCTTTCCCGACCTCTATGAAGTGGGCATGTCCTACCTTGGCCAAAAAATTCTTTATTTTATCCTGAACAGCGAGCCCACTCTGCTTGCTGAGCGAGTTTTTGCACCGTGGATTGATTTCGAGAGGAAGCTTCTGGCGTCCCATGTTCCTTTGCATTCCCTTGAAAACAAAATCCCTCTTTATCAATTCGATATTTTAGGCTTTTCGCTCCTCTATGAACTTAACTACTCCAACATTTTGACAATTCTTGAGCTGGGGGGGATTCCTTTGTTGGCATCCGAACGTACTTTGGATTATCCCCTTGTTATTGCTGGAGGGCCCGCCGTTTTCAACCCTGAGCCAGTTGCTGATATTTTTGACCTGTTTTTGATCGGAGACGGCGAAGAGGCATTTGTAGAGATTGTTGAGAGATTCATGGCCCTGAAGAGAGAATCGAAGGATAAGCACGCCGTGTTGAAAGAGATGTCCAACATCAAAGGAGTCTATGTGCCGTCACTCTATACCCTTTACCAGCCCCCTCAGTCGTCCCTTCTGGCTGTTAAGCCCTCGCAAGATGTTCCGGCAAGGATTGAAAAACGAATTCATCATCCATTCCATGAAGCTCCTTTTCCAGAACGAATCGTTGTCCCCAATGTTAGAGTCGTTTTTGATAGAGTCGCTGTAGAAGTCTCAAGGGGATGTGCTCAAAAATGTCGATTTTGCCAGGCTTTTAGCATTTATTGCCCCCATCGCGTGAAAAGCCCCTCTGTTGTGCTGAAAAATGTCTTGGACAGCATCCGCGCAACTGGCTATGAGGATGCGTCCCTGGTCTCTCTTTCTGTGAGTGATTATCCCTATCTTGAGCCAATGGCAGAAGCTTTGGTTGAGAAACTGGCAAAGCACAAGGTTTCTCTGTCGGTGTCTTCGCTGCGGCCCACCGGTCTGACTTCTAATTTAGCCAAAAGTATTGTCAAAGTCAGGAAGACGGGTTTTACTCTAGCTCCCGAAGCCGGCACAGATCGACTGCGTTGTGTCATCAACAAAAAATTGACAAACGCAAATATCCTTGAGGCTGCGCAGAATGCGTTTTCTCAAGGATGGAGGCTGCTTAAGCTCTATTTTATGATCGGGTTGCCCACAGAAAGAGACGAAGATTTAGAAGGAATCGTGAAAATGGTGGAAGAGATCATCCGAATCGGCTACAGGATTCTCAAATCTCCCCCTCATATCAACCTCAGTCTTCCTGCCTTTATTCCCAAACCCCATACGCCTTTCCAGTGGCTTAAAATGGAAGAGGAGGCAGTTCTAAGAGAGAAGTACCGATTTCTCATTTCCTCCTTGAAAAAATATCCTTTTATCAAGTTTAAAAAGCATCCTTTGAAAAATTCTCTTTTGGAAGCTGTTTTTTCCCGTGGCGATAGACGGCTTATCGACGTCCTTCGAGAAGCATGGAAAGGAGGGGCTCGATTCGATGGCTGGAGCGATTGCTTCAAATTCAGGATTTGGGAGGCGGCCTTTCAAGCCAAAAGTGTGGACTTCAATCTTTATCTTGGGGCTTTAGGCCGGGATGCTGTTCTTCCTTGGGACCATATCGAAACAGGCCTTAAGAGGCTTCACTTGCTCCGGGAGCTGGACAGGGCCTTTAAGGAAGAATCCACTCTATCCTGTCTCGAAGACACATGCAGGATCTGTCAGGGTTGCGCCTTTCCTTCTTTGCTGGAGAGAGATTTCCGAGAAGAGATGGAAATACCTGCGGATGACCACACATTTCTCGGCCAAGAGACGCAGGATATTTTTCGCTATCGAGCCACTTATTCAAAACAAAAAGCTGCACGGTTCATATCGCAGATTGAATTGAACAACATCATCCAGAGGACATTCCGGAGAGCCGGTATCGCTGTCGTTCATTCAGAAGGCTTCCATCCCAAAATGGTGATGTCTTATCTTCCTGCGCTTCCCTTGGGCATGGAGGGAAAGTCCGAAGTTGTCGAATTCAAATCTCGCTACCTTTTTTCTGAGGGAGAATTTCTTGCTCGAGTGAACAGGTCTCTTCCTCAAGGAATTCAATTTCTTGAGCTGAAAAAAATGAAATCGGATTGGCTTTCTTTAAATGAGGAGATCGAAACTTTTGTTTATTCCACAGACTTGAAAAATCGAGACATAAAGTCTGCTCTGGAAGCGGTCTGCGAAGAGAGGAAAATTTCCTCCTCTGATAGCTACAAGGTTGTTGAGCAGTTGGTGGAGGATTTTCTGGCCAAAAATGCATCAGAGTCATTGGAAAAAATATTTGTCGATAGAAGAAAAGACAAGCTTTTTCTTCATCTGAAGCATTTTTCCTATAAAACCATCCGGCCTCAGAAAATTGTGGAAATCCTTTTCGGGATAAAAAATCCTGTCCTCGCCATGGCGCGAGAAAAGGCTGTGTTCGTAAAAAATTCTTAAAATTGACATCCAGAAGGGTTTCCAGTATAAAACTTTTGGAATTCACAACCGTCTAAGACCATGAATTCATCGATAAGGAGGAGAGAGTGATTAGCTTTAGTTTAACCGAGGAGCAGAAAGCTCTTCAGGAAATGGCTAAGGAATTTGCAGAAAAAGAAATGAGACCTAAAGCTGCTAAATACGATCAGGGAGAAGAATTCCCCGAGGATGTCATGAAAAAGGCTTTTGAAGTGGGATTTCTAACCTGCACAATCCCCAAAGAGTATGGAGGCGGCGGGCTCGGCGACCTAGACACCGTGATCATCAGCGAAGAGTTAGCTCGAGGCTGCGCAGGAATGTACACCACGATGATGGTCAATGCTTTGGCTTACACACCCATCATCCTTTTCGGCTCAGATGAACAAAAAAAGAAGTTCTTGACTCCTCATACAGAACGCATGTCGTTTGCGTCCTTCTGCTTGACTGAGAGAGAAGCTGGTTCGGATGCAGGGTCTCTTAAAACCAGGGCTAAAAAAGTCGGAAACGAGTATGTTATCAACGGTTCGAAATGCTTTATTTCCAACGGAGGAATCGCCAGTCTTTATGTTGTTTTTGCCAACTCAAACTCTGAAAAAGGAATGCGGGGGATTAGTGCCTTCATTGTCCCCAGAGAAACTCCTGGCATAACGATTGGGAAAGTGGAAGACAAGATGGGGCATAGGGCTTCAAACACCGTTGAGCTTTTTTTCGATGAGGTGAAAGTACCTCAGGAAAATCTTCTGGCTAAGGAAGGTCTTGGCTTTCTCATGGCCATGAAGACATTGGACAAAACAAGAGCACCTGTAGGAGCCGCAGGTGTCGGAGTTGCCCGGGCAGCTCTCGAATATGCCATTGACTACGCAAAAACAAGGAATCAGTTTGGCAAGCCCATCGCTCTTTTCCAGCATATAGGCTTCAAAATAGCCCAGATGGCGATGGAAATAAACGCTGCCCGCCACTTAGTTTGGCATGGCGCCTGGCTCATGGATGAAGGCCTGCCTTGCGGCAAGGAGTCAGCTATGGCTAAAGCCTTTGGCTCAGATGTAGCCATGAAAGTGACCACAGAAGCGCTGCAGATTTTTGGCGGTTATGGCTACATGAGAGATTATCCGATGGAAAAGTTGATGAGGGATGCCAAGCTGCTCCAGATTTATGAAGGCACAAATGAAATCCAGCGCCTGATCATTTCGAGGGAAGTCATAGGAGCGATTAAATAAAAATAAGCTAGCGGTTCAGGATGTCCCACAGGTCTTCTTCAACGGACTTGACAGGGTTCTCGATAATCCTGCCCTTTTCTGTGTCACCGACGAAGACGATGAATGTGGGGATCCTGACGATATTTTTCCCTTGGATATAGGGCTCCCGTGACTCTTTGTTTCTGGGCACTCCAAAGTAAGATGTCTGGAGAAGAAGGTTATCCACCAGATCCATAATCTTAAAATAAGCGCTCACATTTCTTTTGCTGTCCGGGCACCATGTTCCCAGGAAAACTTCTATTTTGACCTCATAATCGATGGATTTCAGGTTCTCAAGAATTTCTTGCCTTGGAAAATAGGAAGAGACAACTTCTTGCCAATCAGGGACATTTTGCAGGATGTCTTCCTGGGTTATGGGACCAACGATTTCTGTCAGGCTAAAAAAAGTGAAGGAGAAAAAAAGCAACAGTATAAGGGGAAAAGCCAGTATTTTGGCCATGGGATTTTTGGCTGGGTACTCAGGAGGGTTTATGTACCTATTTCTTCGAATTTTTCAGGAACCAAAGCCAGCACCTCAAGTCCAGCTGCCTTGGCGATATCGATAAGCTCAACGATTTTCCTGAACGGGATTTTTTCTTCAGCGCGGATGAATATTGTCTTTTCTTGACGGGTTCGGAAAATTTCCTCTAATTTCTCCTTGACCTGGTTGAAATTGTCAAAGTATTGCAGGTTAATGTCCACTCGATAATCCTTATGCAGGGTCATGACAATCACGTTTCCAGGAACGGCAGATGCGTCAGTAGTCGTCTCTGGAAGTTTGACATCGATTCCTTTTTGGATGGCTGGCGTGATCACCATAAAGATGATGAGAAGAACCAACAGGACATCACACAGCGGAACAACATTGGGTTCAGCCTTTGCGGCCATGAGCTCCTCCTTTTCGGTATATCTTCAAGAAATAATTTTACGATAGGCATTTTTGCTTTGTCAACGTGTTTATTTGATTGTAAGCATCTTTTTTTCCATGAAGGCATATGATGATAAAAGCCAATTATAACAGTGCTGGTTTCCATCCCTCCTCGCCGAAGATCCGCCCACCCACCACCATGGGCTTCGGAGGGACGGAAACCAGATCCTCCATTCCTCACTCTATCAAATCTCTTTCCTCATCACGAGGAAACAGATGCTTCTATTTGATTTTTCTCCTCCAAGCATATATATTGAAAAAAGAAAGGAGAAGACATGAAAGAGTTAACGGTCGAAGTGGTGGAGATAAAAGAGCGGTGCGGGGCCAAGCATAAAGTCGGAGATGTGTTTTTTGTCCGGGGTGAAGGCACGATTGAGATTCCCGAGAAAAAGAAAGTATGCATTTACGCTCTTAACAGCCTTTTTCCTTTTCTAACCGCTAAACAGAGAGAAGATGAACTTCCTCATGATGATTGGCTTTCTGAAACAGAGATTCTCTGTTGTCCTGATCCCAAAGGAGTCGTTTTCAAGGTAACAACCCTGCCCTAACCTTGAAATTTTGCCGTTTTTAGGGAGCATTTTTGATTCAAGTTTCCCGGGCAGGACCTGGAGCTTCGGTCTCTGGTTTCATTTTGGCTGGGTCCAGACGAAAAGTTATAAGGTTACACTCAGCGTTTATAAAAATTACATCTGTATCCTTCAAAGTCCTAAACGGGATTTTAAGCTTATACCGATTTTTCTTTCTGAAACAGAATGACCCGGGCATCATAGACAATGATGGCGGCCAGAACAATCAGGATGACGCTGATGGACCCCAAGAAATAGCCTTTCTTCAGGATAAAGCTGTAGGCCTGGTAAACAAGAGCACCGGCTGTGGTCAGAAGCATAAAAAGCGCGGGATAAACCGTGTATTTCTTGGGTCTTTTGATTCCGACCAAATAGGAGGAAACGACAATTAAGGCTAAAGCCGCGACAAGCTGGTTGGAAGCTCCGAAAACAGGCCAGATAGCCTTGTAACCTTCGGTTCCTCCCAGGATTCCCGCAAAAACCAGGATAAAGAGGGAGGCGATCCAGCGATTTCCAAGAGGCCGGACCTTTTTTCCTAAAAGCTCTGTGGAGATGAAACGGCCGAGTCTTGTGGCCGTATCCAAGGTGGTGAGGACAAAGGCATTGAGCATGATCATGCCAAAAAAAGTCCCTATGACCAGAGGCAAGCCAGGGATAGAAGAGGCAAGCTTTCCGTATCCTGTGGCAAAGGCTTTGATCGGGTCACCGAGGGATGTCATCAAGTACTGAAAGCCGAACGGATTTTCCGCTCTTGAAGGATCCCAGGTCAAAGCACTGGCAGCGATAAAGATCACAAGGCCTGCAAGAGCCGCCTCCAAAACCATCCCTCCGTATCCGATCACTTTTCCGCTCGACTCATCTGGAAGCTGTTTGGCTGTGGTTCCTCCAGCAACAAGAGAGTGAAAGCCAGAAATAGCGCCGCAAGCGATGATGACAAAGAGCATAGGCCAGAGAGGTCCTCCCCTGCTGGAAAAGGAAATAAAAGCCGGGGCCTGGAGTGAAGGATGGGTAATGACCAAGCCAAGATACCCTAGCCCGAGACCCAGAAAGAGAATCCAAGTGCTGATGTAATCTCGAGGCTGTAGCAGAAACCAGACCGGAAAAGACGAAGCGAAAAGACTGTAAAGAAGGAGCACATAAAACCACAAGCTCTGGCTGGACATCCCCAGCATCTTGGCCGGAAGGACTATCGGCACGAGCTCGCCAACGTAAATAAGGAGAAAAACGAAGCTTAGGGCAATGATCGTCCCGATAACGATGTTCAGGCCTTTTCTGTAAATGACCCAGCCAAAGGCCATGGCCAGGAAGATCAAGCCAAAAGTCGGAATGACAATTTCTGGCTGAGAGACGAGAGTCTGGGAGGCAACAACCGCGAAAACCGCGATGACTAAAGCCAGAGTCATCCAGACAAAAATAGAAAATATTATTCTTGTCCGAAAGCCAAGCGTCCTTTCGGATATGTCCGCCAAGGAAGTTCCCCTATTCCGTACCGATGTCATCAACGAGGTGTAGTCATGGACTGCGCCCAGGAAGATGCTGCCAAGGGCTACCCAGAGGAGAGCTCCGAGCCAGCCAAAATAGAGGACGGCAAGCAAAGGACCCAGGATGGGTCCGGCTCCGGCAATCGAAGAGAAATGATGACCGAACAAGAGCGGTTTTTTTGCCGGAGAATAGTCGATTCCATCATACTGTTCTTTGGCTGGAGTCGGGCGGTTATTATCAGCTTGAATAACTTTTTTTTCGATAAAGCCTCCATAGATCTTGTAACCTAGGATAAGCCAGACGATGAGGATGAAACCGATGATTAAGGTATTCATAGGGTCTCCAATCAGGGTATTCTTGACTTAAGAAAACATACTACTGCATCTTTTGAACCTTTTCAAAATCTCTTTTAAACGATTAAAGGAACGATGCCGAGCCAGGAAAGAAGCCATCCGGCAACCATGATTCCTGCGATTCGTGGACCTCAGATGGAATACATGCCCAAATAAGCAGGAGCCAGCTCCGTTCCCAGTTTGGCTCTTACCCCTCTTGTATCCATGGAGATCAACACCGAGCTGCCGCGGTCCCCTCTGGGTGGGGAAGAACGCTGTGTTCCTTTCGCTAATTGAGGATGCAGTCCATCAAGAAGAATTTCTTTTCTGACAAAGCTTGAATAAGGAAAGTTCTGAAAGCACCTCAAATACCTGAAAGTTGAAATGGTTTTAAAGAGAGAAACACGTTATAGAGACTCACTTTGGTTAGCGAAGAGTCTCGACGGCTTTCTTGTTATTGTTAGTTTTGAACACTAAAAGTGCTTTTCCAGTCCCGGCCGATGTGCCATAGCAATAGTCAACATCGATTACAGCATTTCCGAGAAGAGCGCCAATTTCTGCTCCTGCCCCGATACGGTCATCGATTTCGACAGTAACCACCTCATTTGTGTCGACCGCGTATCCCAATTCCCTAAGGCACTTCTCAGCTTTTTTATTATCCGAAGTTAAGAGCAAGAAAATTCCTTTCTTTTTTTCAGATTGAGCACGCAGGGCCTTAAGGTTCACTCCGGCATTGGCTAAAGTGCTCAAGACCCGACCCAGAATGCCAGGTTCATTCGGAGTAATCACTCGAAGCTCAGTTTCAAGTTTTACGTTGTGCAATTTTTGTCCTCCTTCGTGAAAACGCATTATACCAGAATCAATGTTTTCAACACAAAGAAAATGTTAAAAAGCAGGCGTCTTTTTCTCCGTGACGGAAAATCATGTTAGAAATGAGGCTGGGTGCTTCTCAAAATGAGAGGAAACTTTTTAATGATGTCTCTGATGGCTCTCTGACGAAAGTGCTACAAAAAAGTTGTTTTTTCGAGTTTTCGGCTTATAATTTTAGGGAAGAAATTCATAGGTAAGTCAAAATGGCCAGGAAAGAGGTCAAAGTGGCGATTTTGGATAACTCCATCGATTCTTCTATTTACAATCCCGTTGAACACTGGAGCCAATATTTGAATGTCCGATGGGACTCGTTCAAAGCGACAAAAAGTCATTTCCCTGACTTGGATAAAGGCTACACCCATCTCGTTCTGACCGGTTCAGAAGCTTCCATTTTAGAAAGGGCGAACTGGGTGTACGAGGAGGTTGAAGTTATACAGGAGGCTATGGAGAGAGGAATCCGCATTATCGGCAGCTGCTACGGGCATCAGCTTCTTGCTTTAGCCCTCCTGGGACCCTTTCATGTTCGGAGATGTGTTCAGCCTGAGGTGGGTTGGATTTCTATCGATATCAAAAGGGAGAGCGAACTTCTGGGGAAGAAACGGCGTGCTTTTTCCTTCTCCGTTCATTTTGACGAAGTCGTGAACTTGACCGACGCTTTCCGAATTCTTGCTTCCACCCGGGATTGCAAAATTCAGGCATTCCAGATGAAAAAGAGACCAGTCTGGGGAATTCAGATTCATCCTGAGATTGATGCGGCGCACGCTAGAGAACTCTTGAACAAGCTCATCGCCTTAAAATTGGAAACCACAGACTTGTTTAAAGAAGCTTTAAGCCAAAAGCCAAGAGACTCAGGTCTTATTCGAAAGATATTGAAGTGTTTTTTAACGTCAGAGGGCTAATGCGGTCTAATGACCAAAAAGGCCTCTGGCAGGATCGGTATTTTTGGCAAATTTTCTGGCAAATTTTCTTGACAAACCAGTATATGTTTTTATAATTTACTAGTATAAATAAATAGGAAATTCAGAAAGAATGTTTTTTATAAAAAAGGAGGTTCGGATGAAAAGCAAAAAACTATGTCTTCTGATGATCGGTCTCTTCATCCTCTTTTCTCTCACCTCTTACGCGGAAACAAAGAAGCTGGAGGAAATTGGCCGCTATACTCTTGTCCGGATTAAAGGCGAAGTCCCAGTGGCCGAGGTGATGAAAATCCTCGTCGATAAATATGCAGGAGACATCAAATATGGCTTCGACTTAGTGGGTGCTGGAGACCTGTATTTCCCCTTTATCGAGCAGATTAAGGTTGCATCTTTTGAGGAAAAAACGCTCCCTGTTGGCGACACCTTAATGTGGATGCTCTTTCGTTCGCACGGAAAGATCAAAGCTCTTCAAGACATCGAATGGGCAGGCAAGGCGCCGCTTCCGGTTTTTTCTTTCACCGTCGTCAAAGGCTACAATCATTATGAATTTGTAATGCCCAAGCCTTGCGGCAACATCGCTCTCCGGAAAGTTGAAGAAGTGATTCCGGATGCCATCTGCGCTATAAAAGTGGCTCCCGACAAAGCCAATCTGAATGACCCCATTTCTGTGGATATGGGTGGCACCAAAGAAGCCCAATCCATGCAGGTCGAGGTTTTTGACAAGGCCGGAAACAAAGTCGCATCTCAGAAATTAACTCCTGATTCACCTAAATGGCAGACAAAGTTCGACAAGCCGGGAGAATACGTGTTCAAGGGGAAAGCTTTTAACGTGAAAGGAAAGCCATCGGAAAATCCTTGTGAAGCCATGACATACATCAACGCCCCTCCTCTGAGCAAAGTCGAGAGTTCGGCAAGAGAGGGCTATGTGGGCTTGCCAGTCACATTCAATGCCGGAGGGTCTTCTGACCCTGATGGAGATGTGGTCAAGGTCGATTATGAAGTGGCCGATGAATCGGGAAATCTGGTTGACCGCTATTCGACTACCCAGAAGCCTTTCACCTGGGAGAAGACATTTGATAACGCAGGGACGTTTACGGTCACTGCCATTGCCACCGATGATTTCGGAGCCATGTCCGAACCTGCCAGGATTGAGGTCTTACAGAAATACAAGAGAACCTTCTTCTTAGTTGAGGCAGGTCCGATGCTCGTTCTGGGCAGGGGGAGCTCTGCTTTTGGTCTTGAAGGACAATTGGGTTTTGTCTATGCTCTTAAACCAAACAAACTGGAGATTCTCGTTACAGCAGGAGGAGGTTTACCGTTCAGCGGCGATCCCTGGCAGGCGTTCTTCATCACTAATGCCCTTCTCAATTACTACGCTGGCCAGAAATTCTACGTCGGAATCGGTCCTGGTTTCTCGACAAAAGTCAGGAATGACGTTAATGCTAAGGCAGAAGTTGTGACCAACATCGGCTATGACATATTCAACAAAATCAAGAGCAAGGCCTCTATTTTCGTAGAAGGCCGTTTCCTAGGGACAGGTAGCATTGTTGCCGGATTCAGGCTCCTCCTCTAGTCCCGAGTCTGTGCTGAAAAAAAAGGCCAAGGAGAAATCCTTGGCCTTTTTTTATTGAAAAATCCGCAAGGGATTGATTTCTCCGTTTGAAAGGCGGAGGTTCTGCTGACAATGAAAATCGCCATCATCGGAGCTGATGGTCAGCTTGGCTCTGATCTGGTCAAAGCACTTTCGGAAGAAGAAATCGTTCCTCTTTATTACCCTGATTTTGACATCACAAAATCCGAGAAGACAAAAAAGGCTCTTTCTGAACTTCGCCTTGAGATTGTCATCAATACTGCCGCTTACAATAAGGTCGATGAATGTGAAGACAATCTCCAGCTCTCTTTTGCAGTCAATTCTATAGCCGTCAGGGATTTGGCTCTAACCTGCCGGGAGCTGGGATTGGCTTTAGTCCATTTCAGCACAGATTATGTCTTTGACGGACGAAAGAGGTCTCCTTACGTGGAGGAAGACCATCCCAATCCTCTGAATGTCTATGCCGTCTCCAAGATGGCTGGAGAATATTTTGTAAAAAATATTCTGGAAAGATATTTTCTTGTCAGAACTTGCGGTCTCTACGGGGTGGCGGGTTGCTGGGGAAAAGGTTACAATTTTGTCGATACAGTTATTGCCCGAGCGAAGGAAGGGAAGACTTTAAGAGTGGTCGATGACCAATGGGTCACACCCACAGCGACGGCAGAGCTTGCCTCAAGAGTGGGTGAGCTCATCCAGAAAGAACGCCATGGCCTCTACCATATGACCAATGAGGGCCAGTGCACGTGGTATGAGTTTGCCAAGGTGATATTCTCTTTGCTCGCAAAAAGGCCGCGTCTCATTCCTGTCGATTCAAAAACCTACGGTGCCCGGGCCCCCCGACCTTCTTATTCTGTTTTAGAAAACAAGAAGGCCAAAGAGATTGGGTTGACTGAATTTTCTCCTTGGGAAAAAGCCCTCAGGGACTATTTGATCAAAAAAGGATACCTTTCAGGCTAATTCTCACGACGAGATTCGTCAGCCAGAAGTGATGAAAATGTTATTATCAAGGCGAAATCATTGGATGCGGCGGGGGAAACACTCAATAATTTTTATTCGTTTATGCTGTTATTTTCTCCATGATCTCGGGAGGGAGAGAGCAAACCTTTGCTTCTGAATTGGTGACGATATGAACGGTGTAACCAGAAGCAATTAATTTCCTTTTTTGCCTGGTCACCAATTCATAAGAGAAAACGAACTTCTTTGGAGAAACCTCATCTAAAGAAACGCGAATGATGAATTTTTCATCATAAAGGAGCGTTTTTTTGTATTTGCAGAAAGCCTCGACAACGACTAAGTAATATCCTTGCTCTTCGATGCTCCTGTAGGGGATGTTTTTCAGGCGGCAATATTCGGTGCGGCCAATCTCAAACCATTCGAAGTAATTCTTATTATGGGCAACCCCCATCCGGTCGACTTCAGAATAACGGACTCTTTCTTCGATCTCTATGTAATTTTTTTTATCCTGACTTGGAGAAGTGTTATTCGACGATTTTTCCGAGCTTTGAGATTTCTTCATTGTAATATTTGCGGTAGAGGATCTCCCACTCCCTGCTTCCTTCTTCAATAGCCTTCTTCTGAGATTGAATCTTTTCTACGGCTTTTTTGTCGATGAGGTTGTAGAGTTTCATCTCCTCTTCGATACTTCTGACAACAGAGAGCCTGATTTCGTTGGACTCAACAAGGAATTCGACTTGCTCATTCTCAAAGAGCATATCCAAGATCTGGCGGGCTAAAAAGTTGATTTTTTCACGCGACAATTTCAGGCTCAAAGGACGATATTCCTTTCTTTTGCGAGTTTCGTCTTTATCATTCTGAACATGGTCTGGTATTCGATGTTTTCATTCCGGATTTTTTCCATGTGCTTGCTAAGAATTTCCCTGACTTCCTGGTCAAGCTTATCTTCTTTCTGAAATTCTTCGGTGATGAGGTTGACTAGGGTTTCGACGAGCTTGTTTTTGTCTTCGACGATAATCTTCTTTTCCTTGATCAGATTTCGAACGGCAACGAAAGCCATATGCTCGATCTGGTTTTTGTTCAGTCTCATTTCTTCTATAAAATACAATATCCTGTATCAGAATTCAAGGACTGCTTGAAGAAAATTAATTCAATTTTTTGGATTTTTTGGTGAATTTTTGGGTGTTTTACTTGCTTTTAGACGATAAATAGAGAGAATAGATAAAGCCGCCGAGGCAGACAGAACAGATAAAAACCATGAAAAGAAGAGCCCCAACAGTCATTTTAGCTTGCCGTCATTTTTTTGATGATAGCTTTGTTGAGGAGAACGAACAACCCGAGGACAAGAAGCCATTGGAAAAGGATCGTCCCTAAGGAGAAAGGAGAAAAGATGTTAAACCAGGTATGCGGATTTTCAGCATAGCTTTGCCACAGCCACCAGCCAAGCATCGCCAGAAACTGCAGGGGGAGCAAGACAATGACCAGGATTTCGAACCATTTGCCCAGCATCGGCGGATTCTCGGGGGTGGAAATGACGTTGAGGCGGAATTTTTGGGGACCAAATTTGAGAACGGCTAAGGTGAAAAAAAAGCCGCTGACCATGAGCCCGATACCCCAGACATTATCCTGGTTGGTGAAGAAACCCATGCTCAGGGCTGAAGGAAGGCCAAAGAGGAATCCACATAGCCCTACCAAGAGCACTGCTTTCTTCCTTGATAATCCCGCATCCATCAGGATCCGGGTATCAAGCTCGATCATGGAGATGAGGGAGCTGAAGGCAGCAAAGGAAAGGGCAAGGAAAAAGAGAGCCAGGAAAAATGAGCCAGCCGGCACTTTAGAGAATAAGTTGGGAATCCAGATAAAAGTCAGACCCTGATTGTCAGCTTTCATCACGTCCATGACCGTTTGCTGGGACAATTCCTGTGTGGCAAAGTAGGAAAAGACTGTCGGAATAACAGCCATAGCGGCGAGGAGGGAGGCCACGTAGTCTCCAAAGCCAAGCGTTGAAGACGTCAGGATGGGGTTCTCTTTTTCCTGGCAGTAAACACCATAGGTGAGCATTAATCCCCATCCAGCTCCGGTCGACCAGGCTGATTGGGTCAGGGCGTTCAGCCAGAGCTTATAATCCGATAGCCGTGAGAAATTGGGGGAAAAAAGGAAATCCAGGCCTCTGAAGGCAGAAGGAAGTGTCAAGGCACGGACACAGGCAATAATCAGCAGAAGGAACAGAGCAGGGATAAGGATTTTATTGGCCCGCTCTATTCCTTTAACAACTCCGGAATAGATGATGAAGGCCCCAATCCCTATGGCTGCAAGGTGAAAGAGTACAGGCTCCCAAGAGCCGGTGAAAGAACGCCAGACTTGCGAGGAATCTTTTTTTATCAGGCCCTGAAAAGATGTAGCCAAAAAATATTTCAAGCACCATCCAGCGACTACAGCATAATAGAACATGATGGCTGTTGTCACAAAAGTGACAAAAGTCCCCATCCAGGCAAAATTGCGGCCCATGATATTGCCGAAAGACCCGATGACACCCATCCGGGTTTTCTTGCCGATGGAGGTTTCGATGACCAGCAAAGGAATCGACCACAAGAAAAGAAAGAGAAGCCAGGCAAGCATGAATGCCCCTCCTCCTTGCTGGGAGACGATTCTCGGAAAGCGCCAGATGTTTCCTGTTCCTACGGCCATTCCCAGGCCGGCAAAGATGATCCCCCAGCGTGAGGCGAAGAATTCTTTTTTTTGCATGGGACATAATTTATTCCAGCTTTTCCTTGGAGTCAATAACCAAAAAAGGATGCAGGCAATTTTTCTCAGGGATTTTCTTGGCCAGAGCGAGCAATTTCCCTTCCAGGCTGAACATTCTAAAAATATTCTCTCTTTCGAGAGAAACAGGAAGGGAAGAATCGGAGATGACTTTTAAGATGTCTTCGGGGGAAATCAGATTGCCGTTTCTGGCTAAGATAGACCCCTGCTCTTTAAGAATGATTTTGGGATACTCAGGGAGCAGGAGTTCGAGGGGAATAAGAAATTCCATAATCTTTCCTTGTTCATTGAGTTCTTCGATTCTCTCCAGGGTGCGGCAATCCTTGAGACGAAAGTTTCCCACGCGGATTCTGGTTAGCTCTGCAAGATGGGCCCCACATCCCAGGGTTTGGCCCAAATCGTGTGCTAAAGAACGAATGTAGGTTCCCGAGGAACATTGCGCCTCAAACTCAAGCCACGGAGGATTGTATTTTTTTAAGCGAAAGGCTTGGATGTTCACCCGGCTTGGCCTGAGCACGAATTCTTTTTTTCTCCTTGCCAGCGCATAGAGGGGCTTTCCCCTGAACTTTTTGGCAGAGTAAGGAGGGGGCATCTGTTCAAACTCCCCCTCAAACGTCTCCATCGCCTTCAGGAGTTCAGCTTTTTTTGGGTAATCCTTTGCTTCGGAGGATAAAGGTTTTCCTGTTGAGTCATAGGTATCGGTGGCGTAGCCCAACCGTATCACACCCTTGTAGACTTTATCAGTCTTAGAGAAGAAAGGGAAAAGCCTTGTTGCTTTTCCGACAGAAACGACAATCAGTCCTGTG
Organism: uncultured Eubacteriales bacterium; assembly: GCA_964550165.1. Taxonomy (GTDB): domain Bacteria; phylum Acidobacteriota; class Aminicenantia; order Aminicenantales; family Aminicenantaceae; genus CAZJYC01. Next base: position 21,232 of record CAZJYC010000001.1, on the reverse strand, counting down.
GCTATTGGGTCTAAAGTTCCAAAGTGTCCAATTTTTTTGATGTTCAGGATAGTCCTTATTCGGGCAACGATATCGTGCGAGGTAACGCCTTGAGGTTTACTGACGAGGATAAGCCCGTCCATGATTCAACAGGGATAAGTCGGTTTCTTTTTTTTAGTTCCCTTGATTTTTTTCTCCAAGAGCTTCTCGACCGTTTCAGGAATTTCTTTAGCCAGTTTTGCGTATCTCCCCACAGCTGTGAATCCGGCGGCATGAAGGTGACCGCCGCCTCCGAAATGCTCTGCCACAGCAGCCGCGTCAGTCTCACCTTTTGCCCTGAGGCTGATCCTATAGGTGCCTTTCCCCATTTCTTTGAAGAAGAGGACCATCTCCACACCCTTGATTGAACGGGCTAACGTTGTGATGTCTTCGGTGTCAATTTCTCTGAGGTTGAGAGCATCCAGATTTTTCTTGAACATGGTGACAGTGGCGATGTTCCCTTTTTTGTTCATCTGTAAGGTGGAGAGCACCTGACCCAACAGCTTGATTTTTTCAGGAGAATTGTTGTTGAACAGGATCTCAGAGATCCTAATAGAATTAGCGCCATGCTCGATCAATTTAGAGCAGATTTCAAGACTCTTGGCTGTAGTGTTGGAAAACTGGAATGACCCTGTGTCAGAGACAATGGCGCAGTAAAGGTGGCTAGCAATTTGAGGAGTAAACCGTATATTGAGTTTTTCTCCCAGGTTATAGGCCATTTCTCCCACCGCAGAGGCTTCAGGTTCAACCCAATCAATATCTGCATAGTAATCATTGGAGTGATGGTGGTCGATGTTGATCTTGAAGTAGTGTTTCAGATTTTCCTGCCCGGAGCGTGAGACATTGGCACACTCGAGGAGGATGACAATGTCAAATTTTTGAGGGGGAATTTGACCAATTTGGATCTTATCGGCATCAGGGAAGTGTTGGAAGGGATAGGGTGTGCGATCTCTGTTTATGATCTGGACCTCTTTGCCTAAAAGTTCTCCCATAAATGCCAAGGCAAGGCTTGTGCAAATAGAATCACCGTCCGGCCTGAGATGGGAAGTAATGACAATGCGCTGACTCTCAAGAACTTTTTTGCATATTGAGCTCACAGGATCATCTTTCATTTTTTTCTTATTTTATCCAGTATTCTATCGAGTCTCTCTTCGTAAACAGGGCTGCGATCAAGAGAAAAAATAAGCATCGGATTATACTTTAATTTAACTTTCGAGGCAATAGATTTTCTTAAATAGCCTTTTTTTCTTTCCAGAATTTCAAACAGTGTCCCTTCGTGTTCACCGCCAAAAACACTCAGGAAGATCTGGGCGGTTTTGAGGTCGGCACTCATTTCGACCCTTGTCACAGTGATCAATCCGGAAGATGAGTCTTGAAATTCTTCAATCAGCAGACGACTGAGTTCTTCTTTGATTAAGCTGGCCACTCTTTTCTGCCTTCGAGAGAGATTCATGGCAAACCTTCTATTTAGAGTTTGAATCTTTCGCTCTGAGAAGTTCTCCCCGGGATTACTATCAAAAAAAATAGATTTGGTGATCGATAATTTGTCCGTCTATGTTTTTTTCTGCATCAACAATGATACGCTGGAAGATGCTTTCGACAACTCGTTTTTGATTGTTCAGGGTCACGACACCGATTCTCGTTCTTTGCCACTTTTTCTGGTAATCCAACTCAGCAAAAGCAACGTTGTATTTTCTTTTCAGGCGACTGATGAGACTGGACAACCTTTGCCTTTTATCCTTCAGGGAGTGAGAATAGGGGAGAAATATCTCTAAGGATAAAAATCCAATGACCATGGCAAAAAATTCTTCGTTATTCGGGTTTTATGGTTTCAGTCAGGAAGGCTTCCAAAATATCGCCTTCTTGGAAATCCTTGAATTTTTCAAGGCGGATTCCACACTCATGATCTTTTGTGACCTCGCTGACATTGTCTTTGATATGTTTCAGGGAGATAATTCGGCCTTGATGGATGGTCTCATTATTTCTGATAACTCTTGCTTCGGCATTTCGAATGATTTTTCCGTCAGTGACGTAGCAGCCGGCAACAGCGCCGACCTTTGTGATGTGAAAGATCCTTCTGACCTCAGCCCTTCCTAAGTGTGTCTCTTTTTTGGCAGGCTCGAGCATTCCGGAGGCGGCCTTCTTGAGGTCTTGGGTTAACTCATAAATCACATTATAAGTTCTGATTTCTACGTTTTCTTCTTTGGACAAATTCAGGATTTTTTGGTCCGGCTTGATGTTATAGCCCAGAATGATCGCGTTGGATGCCAAGGCCAAGAGGACATCCGACTCAGTGATTTTTCCTGTGCCAGAGTGGATAATCTTTATTTTTATTTTATCGTTACCCAAATTGGGGAGAATATCTGCCAGAACTTCAACCGAGCCTCGGACATCCGCTTTGACAATCAAGGGAAGCTCACGGACAGAGCCTGCTTCCATTTTCTTGAAAAGGGCGTCAAGGGTAAGGTGTTCAGGCCTTCGCGGTTCTTCTTTGATTTGGGAAAGTCGGTGTTGGACGATTTGCTTGGCTGTGTCCGCAGTGTCGACGACCTGGAAAAGGTCTCCAGCTTGGGGCACATCGGAAAAGCCGAGAACTTCCACAGGAAAGGAGGGTTCGGCTCTATTCATGGCTCTGCCGTTTTCGTCAAAAAGCGCCCGGGCTTTTCCGTAGCAGGTTCCTGAAAGAAAAGCATCGCCGAGGCTAAGGATGCCGTGCTGGATGATTGCCGTGGCCACAGGGCCTTTTTTGGCGTCTAGACGGGCTTCAAGGATAACACCATGGGCTTTAACCTTGGGATTGGCCTTGATTTCAATCACATCGCTCAGGAGAAGGATCATTTCCAAGAGCTCCTTCAAATTTGTTTTTTCTTTGGCTGAGATTTCGACGCTGATGGTGTCCCCACCCCAATCTTCGACAGTCAATCCTTCTTTGGACAGCTGAGTTTTGACTTTCTCGACATCGGCTTGAGGTTTATCGATTTTGTTGATAGCCACGATGAGTGGAACATGGGCATCTCGGGCATGATTGATCGCTTCACGGGTCTGCGGCATCACACCATCGTCAGCCGCAACCACCAAGACGACAATGTCCGTCACTTTGGCGCCCCGAGCTCTTAAACGGGTGAAGGCTTCATGGCCAGGGGTATCGATGAAGGTGATAGGCCGATTGTTATAAAAAACCCTGTAAGCGCCGATGTGTTGTGTGATTCCTCCAAATTCTTTGCTGACGATATTGGATTGTCTGATCGCGTCCAACAGAGTGGTCTTGCCATGATCGACATGACCCATGATGGTCACCACAGGCGGTTTTAAGACCATGTCTTCAGGATGACTTTCAGCCTGAATTCGTGAATCTTTTTCAACAGAAACGAGCTCAATATCAAGTCCAAATTCCTGCGAAATTATCTTTGCTAAAGATTCGTCGACTGCATCGTTGACGCCGATGTCATACCCCTTTTGCATCATCCTTTCAATAATGTCTTTAGCTTTGGTCTCTGTCTTCTCTGAGAGCTCTTTGACGCTGGAGGCTTCCCTTAACAAAATTTTCTGAAGTGCACGCTTAGGGACTTTCGCTTTTTCTTTGGTGGCCTTTTTCTTTTCGAGTTTATCCATGGTTACGATCTGTGTGAATTTACTCTTCCTTGATTTCTATTTTCCAGCCGACCAGCCTTGAAGCGAGTCTGACGTTGATTCCTTTTTTGCCGATAGCGAGAGAGAGTTGATCTTTGGAGACAATAGCCTGCATGATCTTTTCATTTTTGTTAACGATGAAGACTTTTCCAACTTTTGCTGGGCTCAGGGCTGCACGCGCGTAGGTGAGTGGATTTTCTGACCAGTCGATGATGTCAATTTTTTCTCCGTTTAACTCTTTGCTGATGGCCATGATTCTGTTTCCTCTGACTCCGATGCAGGCTCCTACAGGGTCGATATCTTCCTCCTTTGTGAAAACAGCCACTTTTGCTCTTTCTCCAGGCTGGCGGACTACATCTTTTATTTCAATGTTGCCGTTTGCGATTTCTGGAGTTTCCAGCTCGATGAGTTTTGCCAGAAACTTTGGATCAGCCCGGGAAACAATGACCTGTGGCCCCTTGTTTTCCTTCAGGACCTGGGTGATGACAGCCTTGATCCTGTCTCCTCTTTTGAAGTCTTCGTTCGCCAGCTTTTCGCGATACGGCAATAGGACATCGGTCTTGTCTACTTCTAAGATCATATTCTTGTTGGATTCAAATCTTCTTAAGACGCCGGTTATGATTTGACCCAACCGGGGCGCAAAGAGGTCATAAATTTTTTCTTGTTCTGCATCCCTGACCTTTTGAAAGATAACCTGCTTTGCGGCTTGGGCAGCAATGCGCCCTAAAGTTTCTGAAGGCAGGTCGATTTCAATGTAATTTCCGGCAGTGGCCGTTGGCACGATTTTTTTTGCATCTTCCAGAGAAATTTCAGAAGATAAGTTTTCAGGTTCCTTGGCGACTTTTTTAACGGTATAAACTCTCAATTCGCCTTTTTCAGGGCCAAAAGAGATGTTGATCTTTTCGTTGTGGGTAAAATATTTAGATGAGGCAACTTTAAGAGATTCCTCGATAGCGTTGACGATAGTCCTGGTGTTTACTCCTCTCTCTTTGCTGAGCTGGATGATTGTATTCCAGACGTTGACCTTCATAGTCTTGCCTCAATTTCAATTCCGAGGAATCCTAAGAGGCACGAATTATAACTGAAATAAAACAGAATATCAAATCAACGTCTCATTTTTAACTCCGTGATGAAAAAAAGATTAATGATGTCTAGGACAGGGAGATGATCAAAGGGGCAAAGACAAGGCTGACCACAGCCATGAGCTTGATCAAAATGTTCATCGAGGGCCCGGCGGTATCTTTCAACGGGTCACCGACAGTGTCTCCGATAATAGCCGCAGCATGAACCTCTGTTCCTTTTCCTCCCAGGTTGCCTTCCTCAATCCACTTTTTAGCGTTGTCCCAGGAGGCCCCTGCGTTGGCCATGAAGATTCCCAGCAAGACGCCGGTTATCGTCGCCCCCGCCAGGAAACCGCCCAGGGATTCTGCACCGATAAAGAATCCGACAAGGAGAGGGACAACGATAGCCAGAAGTCCCGGAGGAATCATTTTGACTAAAGCTCCTCGGGTGACAATATCGATGCAGCGGTCTGAATCAGGCTTGGCCTTTCCGTCCATTAACCCTTTTATCTCTTTGAATTGTCTTCTGATTTCGATTACCATTTTGTCAGCCGTCGTGCCCACAGCTCTAATCGTCAGGTAAGCGATCACAAAAGGCATGAGAGCTCCGATAAACAAACCGATAACTGTTTCGACATCGGTCAAACTGATTTGAGCAATATTGGCCGTTTTCTGATAAGCAGAAAAAAGCGCCAGGGCTGTCAGGGCAGCTGAGCCAATCGCGAACCCCTTGCCGATAGCAGCAGTCGTGTTGCCCAAAGCGTCCAGCTTATCTGTGATTTTTCGTATACTAGGGCCTGCTTTCGACATTTCGGCTATACCCCCAGCATTATCGGCAATCGGTCCGTAAGAGTCTGTCGACATGACAATTCCGACGGTTGAGAGCATGCCCACGGCCGAAATGGCTATGCCATAGAGCCCGCAAAGCTTATAGGAAACGAAAATGCTCAAAGCAATTGTCAGAACAGGGAAGATTGTGCTCTGGAAGCCAATCGCCAAGCCGGTGATAACCGTTGGAGCACTCCCTCGTTGGGCTGTTCGGGCAATTGTTTTAATGGGAGGACCCGAGGTGAAATACTCACTTTCCAATCCGATCAAGACACCGGAGAGCATCCCGCTCAGAACTGCCCAGAAGGCGTTTAAGCTTCCCAAGACAAGCTTCACGGAAAAATAGGCTCCTATCAAAAACAAAAGGCCGCTGATGTAGTAGGAATTTCTTAAAGCAGATTGAGGGTTGATGTTCTTTAAAGTGTTCATGGAGAGAACACCGAGGATAGAGCAGATGAGCCCGATGACAACGAGGAGAATTGGAAGAGACATATAATTTAAAGCAGGGGTCAAGGTGGCTCCGATGGCCAAAGTGGCGACCACAGAGCCAACATAGGACTCAAAGAGATCAGCTCCCATGCCGGCCGTGTCTCCCACATTGTCGCCAACATTGTCAGCGATCACGCCAGGATTGCGCGGGTCGTCTTCAGGAATGTGCGCTTCAACTTTGCCAACAAGGTCGGTCCCGACATCAGCACTTTTCGTATATATTCCACCCCCAACCCTGGCGAAAAGTGCTACGGAACTCGCTCCCATCGCGAAGCCATTGATGATAATCGGATCTTTGGTGAAGAGATAAAAGATGCTAATTCCAGTCACACCCAAAGCAGCGACGGAGATACCCATCACCGCTCCTCCTTGGAAAGCGATGGTCAACGCGAGAGGCATTCCGCCTTGGATAGCCCCTTGAGTGGATCGAACCGCAGAACGGGTGGAAGCTTTTAAGCCAATGAAGCCGGCGAGCATGGAGCAAGAGGCCCCGGAAAAAAAAGCGAGGCTGGTGTAGACGGAAAGAAATTTCCACAACAGGATGAAAAGAACAACAACAAAGATTGTAATATAACTGTATTCTCTTTTTAAGAAGACCATGGCCCCGGAATGAACGGCTTCAGCAATTTCGTTCATGATCTGGGTTCCTTTGGGATATTTTTTAATCAGAAAATAGAGAACGATCGCAAAGGCGAGCCCTAAAAACCCGATAATAAACGAATAAGGGATCAGGTCGAGTAATATCATGGGTCAGAGCCTGCCAACAAAATTGAAAAGCATGTATAGCATAAAACAAATCAAAATGCAATTGGCGCGGACATAGCCTGAGTTTTAATCACGGCACGACGGATTGTTGACGCGAAATTGGATTTATTATAATGTTTAGAACAAGATTCATGGAAGAGATAGAAGTTTCAGCGAAGGAACAAGAAGGGAAAATCTGGGCGGTTGGGGGCGGCAAAGGAGGGACAGGGAAAACCTTTATCGTCAGCAGCATTGGCAGCTATCTGGCCCTTAAAGGAAAAAGAGTCATCCTGGTGGATGTGGATATCGGCGGGGCAAATCTTCATTCCTTTCTGGGAATGGACAGGCCAAAAAAGTCTCTTACAGATTTCTTTGAGAATGGAATCCCTCTCAGCAAGCTGGCTTTAAAAGCGGGCGTTGGTCATTTGTCCTTGATTAGCGGAGACATCCATTCCCTCGCCTCTGATAATATACGGTTCACCCAGAGGCTCAAATTGTTCAGGCATATGATGAAATTGACCAAGCAATATATCCTTGTGGATCTGGGCAGCGGAAGTCACAATGCGACTCTTGATGCTTTTCTGATCGCGGATAAAATGATCGTGGTCTTGGAGCCCGAAATCATAGCCGTGGAGAATTTGTATCATTTCATTAAAAATGCTTTCTATAGGAAGCTAAAAATGTTGCTGAGAGAATATGGCTTCAAAGAGATTGTCGATCATATGTGGCAGAAAAGAGAGAAATATAAGATAAAAAACCTGAAGGATCTTATCGATTGTTTGAAAAACAGCTTTTCCTATATTGGAGACATCCTTGATCAGGAGGTGGCCAAGTTTAAAATCTACGTTATACTGAACAAAGTGCGCTCCAGCCAGGATATCTTGGTCGGAGCTTCTGTGAAAAGTATTTTTATGAAGTACCTGGGACTCAACTCGCAATTTGTGGGCTACATTGAGTATGATGATGCGGTCTGGAGATCCATCCGCAACAGACAGCCGTTCATGCTGAGCTATGCTTCGTCGCGTTGCGGGAAAGAAATAGAAGCTATCTCAGAGAATCTGCTGCAGGGAAAAGAGGTCAAAGTGCTGAGGAGTTAGCCGTGTCCCGGGACGATTACAAAAAATATTTTGATATTCTCGAGCTAAGCTCTGATGCATCGCCTTTAGAAGTGAAAACGGCCTACATCCGATTAAAGAAATTGTATTCCACCCCGTCCATGTTTCTCTCTCCCATTGCCGATGAGTTCCCAAAAAGGGAGCGGCAGGAAATCCTGGAGCAAATTGAAGAGGCTTACACAAAGCTGGTTTCCTTTTTGAATGCGGAACAGGCCGGGTCTTTCAGTTCTGAAAAATCATCCCGCATGTCTGCTGTGGAAGAAGAGAGATCAGGGGATCTTTCTTACAGCGGCCCAATGCTCAAACAAATAAGAGAAAAGGCGGGAATAGAGCTGTTCGATGTTGCCTTGGAGACAAAAATTCGCATGGAGATTTTACAAAACATCGAACTGGAAAAATTTGATTCCCTCCCCCAAGAGGTTTATTTAAAAGGTCATTTAAACAACTATGCGAGTTATCTCTTTCTTGATCCCAAGAAAGTCGTGGTGGATTATCTCAGACGGTACAGAGCTTGGAAGAACAGCACAAAGGGGAGGCTGGACTGATGGCTTTCGCGGATGGGATACTCCTGATGGACTCCGTTGAATCCGCATCTATGCCTCTGAAGAAGCGGCATCCAGGATAGACCTGAGTTGGTCAAGAGCATCAGCGGAAAGGTTGACAAACTCAAGGCCCACATCATAAAGGGCTCTTGAGCCTGGGGGGAGGCCCTTGATCCACACGACACGGGTGACTGCTTGAATTGACTTTCCGCTCGGGAGAGAGAGTTCGATGTCGAGCAGCTGTTTCTCTTTGAGCGGCTTGTTGCTGTAAACCCGTATTCCTCCGAGGCTGAGGTCAGAAGCCTGGCAACTCGTTCCGAAGACATTCGAAGGACGATAGAAAACGGGTGTCTTGAGGCGAGGAAAACGCCGTTTTTTGAAGTCTGATTCATTCCATGGAACCATCGTTAAGGCTCATGACGCGTATGGCATTCCCATTTTCTGCTGAGCGTAGTATAGGCCAATAGGGACGAGGAGTCAATGGAGACTGACAATGAGTAAGCATCTTTTTTCCGTGAAGACACATGATGATAAAAGTCAACTGATAACAGGGCTGGTTTCTATCCCTCCTCGCCAAAGACCCTCCCACCCACCACCATGGGCTTTGGAGGGACAGAAACCAGCGCCTTGATTCCTCACTCTATCAAATCTTTTTTCTCGTCACGGAAAAAAAGATGCTTCCTGAGAATGAGAAAGATTTTGCCAAGCAGTCGTCCAATAAAGGGATGGAATTGGAGAGACTCAGAGATTGATGTCGCTAAAAGAGGTGTCCAAGGCAAAAAACATTCGAGAGGGCGCAGAAAGGGAAGGTGATATAACTGCGGCCGCAGCTCTGAAGATCGCCCTGGAGGACCCGGAGACGAGTTTTTTCATAATAGCAAATTTTTCTTATCCGGAGCAAAGGCCAAAAATCATTTCTCGCAAATGGATATCCCGCTACCATTCTGGCCACAAGTGGAATGTGGTCATCATCGAAAAAATGCGCCGCTCGTTCAAGGGAGAGATGAAAAGTGTCGCCATTATTGAGGTTGACGCAGCGAGTGGAAAAATCCTCAGACGTCAATTTTTCAAGAATATTTTTGCTCACGAGTATCAGAGAATTGTCGAGCTATTGCACCGCTGAAATGAGAGTTAGGGTTTCTCTTCCTTGGCGTGTGGCTCATCTGAAAATCTTCCCAGGAAAAGGGGCAGTCCTTTTTTTAAAAAAAATATTTATTTGGGATGGGGTATTAGAGAATCTCTTCTCCGACGAGGCTGTAAGGACCGCAGGATGAGATGCGCACATCCGCGAATCGGCCGGGAAGATCGTCCTTTGAGATGAAGTTAACGACCTGATATCCTTCGTTCCGGCCGGAAAAGAGCTGAGGGTCCTTCTTGCTTTTTCCCGAGCAGAGAACTTTCATCGTCCGTCCGACGAGAGATTTGTTGAGTTCAAGCTGCAGGCTCTTTTGGAGCTTTTGAAGCTCCATCAGCCTTCTGGTTTTTTCCTCCAAAGAGACTGTATCGCTTTGTCGGGCAGCAGCTGTCAGCGGCCGCCTCGAATAGCGAAAAGAAAAGATGTTGGTGTAGCGCACTTCTTGAAGAATGCTCAGGGTTTCCTCGAAATCTTCTTCTCTTTCTCCAGGAAAACCGACGATGATATCTGTGCTCAAACAGATATCCGGCATGAGATCTCGTATGAAGGATATTTTATTGAGATAGTCTTCTTTTGTGTAGCCTCGGTTCATCCTCTTCAGGACGGAAGTGGAGCCGGATTGAACAGGGAGATGGAGTTGACGGCAAACCTTTTCCGCTTCTTTCATCGTCTTCGCAATCTGCTCAGAAAAATTTTTTGGATGGGACGTGATAAACCGAATCCATTCTATTCCATTCACATGATCGATATCTTTGAGCAAGGCTGAAAAATCCTTTCCTGAATCCGGGTCTTCATAGGAATTGACATTCTGACCGAGGAGCTGTATTTCTTTGTATCCTTTCTGGGCTAAATACTGAACTTCCTGGAGGATGTGTTCGAGCGGCCTGAATTTTTCTCTTCCCCGGGTGAAGGGAACGACACAGTACGCACAAAAGTTATTGCATCCCTCCATGATGGTCACATAGGAGCTGACATCGCTTTCTCGGGCAACGAGCTCATGAGGAGTGTCCTGGAATTTTCGCTTCCAGCTTGTAGCAATGCATTTCTCTTCATGACCACAGGAAAGAAGATCAGGAATTCTCCCATAATTGTCAGGACCCAGGATAAAGTCCACAAAGGGCGCTTTGTCCAGGATCTCGGATTTATAGAGCTGAGCCACACAGCCAACCACACCGAGAATGATATTCTTCTTTTTTTTGAGTGATGCCAATCGTCCCAGGTAGGAATAGAGTTTCTCTTCAGATTTTTCTCTGACTGCACAGGTGTTGACAACGATGAGGTCGCTTTCTTCGAGTGACGAAGAGAACGCGGCTCCCGCAGCGCGCAGGATTCCCGCGATGCGTTCAGAATCGTTTTCATTCATCTGGCAGCCAAAGGTATGGATGTGATATTTCATGTTCTCGAGCGCTTTTTCCATTTTGAACTTCAACCTCAACTTTCAGAAAAATAATATAATACAATCTTTGAACGATGAAAAGGTGAAGGCTGAAGATACTGAGCGGCCAGTTCAACCAAGGTTATGAATGAGCATTTCCCTGGCGTTTTGGAGGGCTGTTTCTGTGATACGGCTTCCGGCTAAGAGGCGGGCAATCTCTGTGACCCTTTCTTCGAAGTTAAGCTTTTTAACTGTGGTGTAAGTGCGATCCTTTTCGATTTTCTTGTCGATTTTGTAATGGTGGACGGCAAAGGAAGCGATTTGAGGCAGGTGGGTAATGCAGATGATCTGATGCTGGGATGATAATTTTTTAAGCTTTTGAGCGACGAATTCCGCCGTTTTGCCCCCTATTCCTGAGTCAATCTCGTCAAAAATCAAGGTTTTTGACCATCCCATTTCTTTGCCGATAGCTTTCAGGGCAAGCATAACCCGGGAGAGCTCACCTCCTGAAGCAATTTTTCTCAATGGCTTCAAGTCCTCTCCTGGGTTGGGGCTGATCAGGAATTCCACTTCTTCTGTGCCGTTGTCTTTGACCTTGTCCATGGCCTCCGCACCGGGAATAGAGGTTTCCATTTTTATCTTGAATCGTGCTTTCTTCATGCCAAGCAAGCTGATTTCTTTTTCCACCTGTTTTCCGAGCTCCAGCGCTTTTTTCTTTCTCAAGTTTGAGAGCGCTTCGGCAGAGATTTTGTAGGCACTGAATTTTTTTTCTATTTCTTTATCCAAATCCGCCAGCTTCTCTTGACTGGTTCCCAGCGTTTCGAACTCTGCTTCGGCTTTGTTAAGATAAGAAAGGATCTCGTCAACCGTCCCGCCGTATTTTCTTTTCAATTTTTCTATCTGGCTGAGGCGCTCTTCGATATCTTCCAATTTTTCGGGGGCTGCGGACTGTTTTTCTTTGAATCGAATCAAGAAGTCGGCAAAATCTTGAACGGTGATGGAAAATTGATTGATCGCGTCTTCTGTCTCTTGGAATGCCCTATCAAAATCTTTCAGGCCGCTCACAGCGTTCTGGAGCTGGGCGAGAAGGGAGGCGATGGAATTTTCCTGGTTGTAGGCGATGTCCAGGGCTTTTTCCACAAGAGAGCCGATTTTTTCAGCGTTTTTGAGGATATCCCTCTCGCTGCGAAGTTCCTCCTCTTCGCCGCGCCGGAGCAGGGCTTTCTCGATTTCTCTGATTTGAAAATCCAGGAAGTCAAGGCGATGCTCCCTTTCTCTTTGCTTGCTTTCGAGTTCGTTTTTCTGTTTGATGAGCCGCCTGAGTTCTTGCGCGATTTGGGAAACTTCTTTTCTTAAGGAAAGAGCATCTGCGTACGCATCCAGATAATTCATTTGATAGTCCAGATTGAGGAGAAAGACGTGGTCGTTCTGGCCGTAGATATCGACGAGGTTCTGCCCGATTTCTCTGAGCTTTTTTACGGGAACGAGAGTGCCGTTGACATATCCCTTGCCCGGCCCCTGCTCTGAGATTTTTCTCTGGACGAAAATCTCGTTTTCAGAATCGGAGGCGAGGGTTTGGAAAGTCTCTTCTGGAATAAAGGGAAGAATGGCCTCGACCGATGTCTCTCTCTCTCCGGTCCGGATCATATCCTGAGAGCCTTTCTCTCCTATAGCCAGACGAATTCCCTCGATGATGATGGATTTTCCTGCGCCTGTTTCGCCGGTGAGGATGGAAAAGCCTTCCTGGAGCTCAAGTTCCAGGTCTTCTATGGTCGCCAAGTTTTTGATGCGCAGGGATTTGATCATTTCTTTTGATTTGTGGGAGTGACGATGATGGGGACAAGGGCGTTCTCCATGTTCATCCGGCCATAGCCGAGGAAGTCATCCCGTCTGGGATAACTCGCGGAGTTGACGTCTTGTGCGGAGTAACGAATGACTCTCATGATATCTGTTGCAGTGAGATTGGGTTTTATACTTTTGATCAGTGCGGCAAGGCCTGCCGCATGGGGAGCTGAGGCGGATGTCCCATAACCCCAGGCGTAAGGGAGATACTCAGGAGGGACCCACCAGGTAGGAACAGGACCAAGAACTCTTTGACCCGGCGCTGCCACGTCAATTTCCGGCCCAAAGTTGGATTCCCACTCTCCTCCTGAATTGGTGAAAGTCACCCTTTCATCGTTATAATCTGTTGCCGCCACAGCCAGGCAGTACTCATCATAGGCAGCGGGATAGAGGACAGCCCCGCCCTCGTTGCCAGCAGCGGCGACGATGACGATGTTGCGGGGATTTCCCTGATCATCTTTTTTGTCAAAAGCATATCTCAGGGCGTTTTCTAAGGACAAAGACGGGTAATCACCGCCAAAGCTCATGTTGATCACGCCAGCGCCGTTGTCGGCAGCCCAGCGGATTCCATCGATGGCATCGGCGTAGTCACCCCCGCCGTCTTCATCCAGAACTTTCACCGGCAGAATTTTGCAGTTCCAGGCAACTCCGGCCATGCCCTCGCTGTTGTTGGTGTCTGCCGCCGCGATTCCGGCCACATGAGTTCCATGGGCGTTGTCGTCTGTGGCATCGCTGTCATCGTTCACAAAATCGTAGCCTCTTGAGTGGATTTTATTTTTCAGGTCGGGGTGCTCCATATCCACGCCTGTATCGAGGATGGCGATGACCACTTCTGCCAGGCCTTTTGTCTCTTCCCAGGAGGTTACGGCTTTCACATCGGCTCCCCCTGTTCCTCTTGGACCGCCGGAGCCGATTTCTTGGCCAGAATTGTGGAGGGCGTACTGGTAACGGAAGAGGATGTCGTTGGGTGTAGCGGTCGCATAGAGGATATAGTTGGGCTCGGCATATTCGACATCAGGATTTTGCCTCAAGGCATAAAGCATTTCCTCGACGGTTGTGCCTTCTGGAATTTGAAGCTGGTAGATATCGAGCCCTGGGATTCTTTTCAGTTTTTTAGCGTTATAAGCCGTGATGGCAGCTTCTTTCATCTCATCGGGGATAACCGATTTGAATTTCACCAAGAGCTCATCCGGGCGGAAGCGCGGCCCGCCGGAGCGGAATGCTTTTCCGTCGTTAAGATTCATGATTTCCTCCTCAGTCAGGGAGGAACTCGGCCTTTTTTTCCAGGCAAGCTTATCCCTTTGTGAATTTTTAAGCCATCCATTTTTCTGCAGCCTGGATAAAAGATTCTCGAGGCCGGAATGTTTTATGATTTCCCCGAGAGAAATCTCGGCCAGCGCTTCTTCTGGCGCAGCCAAACGCTCAACGGAAGGAGCGGCCTGGCTCGGCGTGCGGGACTGTATGGTCAGTCGAGAGGCAACGTGATTTTTGGCGTTTTCAAACTTCAGAATTTCAAAATTTGTTGAGAAAAGAAAGAGTGGTATGATGAAAAAAGTGAAGGCCATTTTTTCTTTTTTCATGATATCCTCCGCATAATCAAAAAGAATAAAAAAGCTTGATCATAAACCCTGTATCAGCTCCTTTTTTGTAAGGCATAAAACTCGCCTCTCCTTTGAGGCTTAAGGTTGATGTCCATACATAATTGAATCCAAGGGAGGCACAGAAAGAGCTCTTGGCTGAGAATCTCTGCTTTTCGGTTGCCTCCAAATCTTCGACTGTTTCTTTGACTTTAAAAGTTCCCCAGAGCTTGTTGAAGCTGAGGTAAAGGTAGGGCGAGAAAGAGTCGAACCCCCGGTAGATGAAGGCGGGGCCAACCGAAGCTCTCACCCAGATGGGTCTCCCCTTTGCCGTCCCTGGAACAGCTAAATCTGGAATCTCCCATGACTGTGTTTTGCCCAAGTAGTATAAAAATTGACCAAGGCCAGCGATCTCCAGATTGGGATTGGAAATAAGGCTTTTTTGGATATCGCCGCCAAATACAATTCCTTTAACGATTTTTGTTTCTTCTGAGATTTTCAAAGAGAACGGGAGCTCTCTGAACACAAGGTCGTAAAAATTGGAAGGGGAGTAGCCCAAGACAATGTTGAAAAAAAGTCCTTCCTGAGATTCAAATTCCAGATTCAAGGTGTAAAGCAAGGACTTGAGACTCGATTTATAAATTTCATCCCAGCCTATCGTCCGCGAGAAATATTCAAAACCAAGCCCCGCTTTGATGGCCCTATCCTGAAACAGACTTTCTTCTGAATACTGGGCTGAAGAGAGGCGAGCTGAAGTTAAAGCCAGAAAAAAGACTATGAGAACACATCCCGTTTTTTTCAATTGGGCCTCCTCTTTTTATAATTATACGATAATTCTTCTTTAAATTTATTTTTCTTTTTTCTCTATCTCTTCCATTCTCTTTCTGGCTTTCTTCGCATATTTGCTTTTTGGATAATCCGTGATCAACTTGGTGAAGTAGGGGACGGCCTGTTCCGCTTTTTTCCATTTGAAATAAGAATCGCCCAAATAGAAATACACTTTATCCATCTCTGAAAAATTGGGAAAATTGTTCAGAATCTCGAGCAACCGTCCTGTCGAGGCCTTATAGGCCTTTGTCGTATAATAAAGCTTTCCGATATGGAAGGTGTGTTCGGCGAGTTTTTCCTCACACTCCAAAATTTTTTCACGAGCCGTTTTGGCTTCTTCGGTAAGTGGATAGTTCGTCACGACTTTTCTGAATTCTTCCAGAGCCAGTTTTGTCTTCGTCGGGTCCCTGCCCGGCTTTAAAGACTTTCTAAAATAGGTCATGGCAATCTGGTACTGGGCGTAGGGCGCAGAAGGGCTGAAAGGGAAGAGGGAGATGAACTCTCTGTATTCTGAAGCGGCAAGAATCATGTTCCCCTCGTCTCCTTTTCGAAAGTATGAGTCAGCAATGGCCAGTTTGGCCTGCTGGGCGTAAAAGCTCTTGGGAAAGGAATCGATGACCTGTCTAAAATAGAGGCGGGCCCTTTCGGGGTCTTTTTTGACATATTTCTCCCCCGTCTTGAACAAGACCTCATCGGATGAGGCCACGTCAGGCGCAATCTCTGTTTTCTTTCCCCTGCAGCCGGGGCTAATCAAGAGAGTCAATAGCATGAGAATGAGAATAAGCGTCGTTTTTTTCATCATATCATTCCCTTTATCATAAAGGTTTTATTCCTAAGAAGAATAGATTTTTTTGATCCATAGCCATTCTTCTTTGAGTCCGTCATAAAGCTGTGTTTGAGGCGAATAATCCAGGTCTCTGCTTGCCTTTCCAATGTTGGCATAAGTATGAAGGACATCGCCTTTTTGGGTGTCTTCCTGTTTTACCTCTATTTTTTTTTGGCAGATAGATTCCAGAATTGGAAAAATTTCCTCTAATGTCTTCCGGCTCCCGCCTCCGACATTGTATATTTCACCCGCTTTTCCTTTTTCCAGGCAGGCCAGATTGGCTTCAGCGATATCGCTGATATAGGTGAAATCTCTTGTCTGCTTCCCATCCCCATAAACAGTGATTGGCTTGCTTTTGACTGCGGCTTTGAGAAATTTGTGAAAAGCCATATCCGGCCGCTGTCCCGGGCCGTAGACCGTGAAAAATCTCAAGGAAATGGCAGGAACACCGTAGTTTTTGTGATAGAGCGCACAGAGATGTTCAGCAGCAAGCTTGGTTACGCCATAAGGAGAAAAAGGATGAAGTGGACTTGTCTCGGACATGGGCAGCTCCGGACACGAGCCATAGACAGAGGAAGATGAAGCATAGACGAATTTTTTTGGATTGGTGTCCCTTGCAGCTTCCAGCAATTTCTGGGTCGCTTCAACATTGTTTTTGGTATAAATGCAGAAATTATTGCCCCAGCTGGCTCTGACACCGGGCTGGGCTGCATGGTGAAAGATAAAATCTATTTTTGATAAGATTTTCCTTAAATCCAAATCGTTCAAATCCTCTGTCATGAGCTTAAATTTTTTTGCCTTCCGCAGCGGCTGGATGTTGAGTTCTTTCATCCAGCGAGGGTAAAAATCCGTGAAGGAGTCAACTCCGACAACTTCGAATCCCTCTTGGAGGAGCATGTGGCAAAGATGGGAACCTATAAATCCTGCCGCTCCCGTCACTAAACAGGTCATGATGGCTTGATGTCTCTTATGTTATGGGGTATCTCGGTCGAAGCATCCCAAAAATTACTTGCTCACCTCCAGAGTTATGGGGTAATTCTTTTGGATCATGAAGCCATGAGGGGGAAATTGCTTGATGATGATTCCAGGATCAAGTCCAGGATAGTAGGTTGGACGGGCATCTTCAACCCTGAAATTCAATTCTCTCAATTTGGCGATGACACGATCGGCCCGTTTTCCGATGAGGTCAAGCATGAGGTATCTCTGTTCTCTTTCTCCTTGGCTGACGAGGAGACTCACAGGAGTGTTCCTTGCCACTTCTTGAGAGTCCAGTGGATTTTGTGCCAGGATTTTTCCTGCAGCGTATTTGGATGTGTGCACCTGAGATATTTTGCCTTTGACCAGACCGGCTTCGCTTAGAATCTCATTCGCAGCCTGGAAGTTTTTTCCGATAAACTGCGGGACCATGACTTTCTCTGTCCCAGCGCTCATGATGACTTTAACGGATTTGTTAATTTTTAATTTTGAACCCTGAGAAGGGTCTTGATGGATGATTTTTCCTCGTTCCCAGCGGCTGTCGAAGCGCTCTCCTCCGTTGATAACGGATAATCTCCTTTTTGCCAGTTCAGCTCTGGCCTCATCCAGAGTTTTTCCGATAAGGTTGGGAAGGGTAACCATTTCTCCCTTCAAGACGGTGCGGTAGGATATGATGGCGCTGGCAAAGAGAATGTTGAAGAAAACCAATGTAAAGAGCAGGAGGTAAGAAAATTTATTCGATGCCATGGTTTGAATTCACAAGAGATAAATCCTTTTAATCTATACCACAGATTTATAACCAAGTAAATGTTGAAAAAGTTTCCTTAAAAAGGACGATTCCGTTTTAGTTATTTTCTCCAGCCAAAGAAAGCCGTCCTTTTTTTAGCCGGACAATTTCGGGAATGCGATAAACAGTTTGAGGGAAATTGTATGAAGATTCTTTGTTTTGTTGCCGAGAGAATAGATTTTTTTTATAATGATTCGCGAAGAACGGAGAAAGTCATGGAAGAATTTTCTGATTTTCGGAGCGATACGGTCACTCGCCCTACTGAAAAGATGAGGCGGGCCATGGCCGAAGCTGTGGTCGGGGATGATGTCCTGGGGGATGACCCGACTGTCCAGAAGCTGGAATCCCTGGCTGCAGAGATCATGGGCAAAGAGGCTGGATTGTTCGTTCCTTCGGGGACGATGGGGAACTCCGTCGCTATCAAGGTCTGGACCAGAGAACTGGAAGAGGTCATCATCGAAGACCGTTCTCATATCTACAATATGGAATCAACGCACATGACCTTCATCTCGAGGGTGACGCCACGTCCGCTCCCGTCGAAGAGGGGAGCGATGGACCCGGAAGAGGTGGAAAAAAAGATCAGAAAGCCTTCTGTCCACATCCCAAGAACTTCCCTGATCTGCGTCGAAAACACGCATAACAATTGGAGCGGAGCCGTCGTTCCCATCGATAATCTCAAGGCTCTGCGAGAAATCGCCGACGGGCACGGGATAAAGGTTCATTTTGACGGCGCGCGCATTTTCAACGCGAGTATTGCCTCTGGCATTCCTGTCAAGGAATACGCGGCTATCGGGGATTCGCTGATGTTCTGTCTATCCAAAGGACTTTCGGCTCCTGTCGGTTCGATGCTCGTCGGGAAAAAAGACTTTATCGATTACGCCCGCCGGGTGAGAAAAGCGTTGGGAGGAGGGATGAGGCAAGTCGGCATCCTGGCAGCGCCGGGTATTATCGCCCTGACAGAGATGGTCGAAAGGCTCAAGGAAGACCATGAGAGGGCCAAGCGATTGGCCTTGGCTATAGCCGAGCTTCATGGGATAAAGCTCAATCCCGAGTTTGTACAAACCAACATCATCATCTTCGATTTTCATCACCCGAAGCTCTCTATTCCAGAGTTCTTGGCCAGGCTGAAAGAGGAGAAAGTTCTAGCCTTGGCGGCAACAGGCGGGATTCGCTTTGTCACTCACAAAGATATCGGCGATGAGGACATCGAAAGAGCCATCACCGCCTTCCGCAAAATACTCCATTGAGCCTGCATGCTAGCTGGACCTAGCGTTTTATTTAGACAACACGAGTTGCCTCAGTTTCGTCTTAGCCGTCAACGGCTGTTGTTATATTATTTCGAGCGCTTTCCGGCCTCAGGCCGTTTCTTGCGACGCTTCCCTTCTCACCAAAGCAGTCATTGACATTGTTTGATGTCTCAAGCTATGGATCCTCACCATGGTTGGAGGGGATAATGGAGGCGAAAATGTGGCCGCAGCTAGCGGAGCCGAAAACCAAATTCCCATAAATCGGCGGGAGGAGGTAAAATCGGTGCCTGAATGCTCATTCAGCCGGCACTCCATCGCGCTCATATATTGTGGATTATAACGATCTTCTTGACATTTTCTGCTTTATCCAAGATGATTTGCACGTTTGTTGAGAGAGCTGCAGGAGGTGCTGTAAAAAGAAAAATTTTCTGGGGAGATCAAACAAGACTTTAAAAAAGGAGGTTTGATATGTATTGCACAAAGTGCGGAGCGCAAAATCCCGACAATGCTGTCCGCTGTAGCCAGTGCGGAAACCTCTTGACAGGAGATCAAGCTGCGCCTTTCTCTGCTCCACGTGTCGGAATCAAGGCGCCAGGGTCGGCCGATGATCCTCTTTTTCAGTCGATGATCGCCAAGATCACAGGAGATATGAAATTTGTGGGAGTAGTATCCATTATCTATGGCATTATTATATGTTTTGGGATCATCTATGCGCTTATCGGAGTGCCAATCATATTTATGGGGATCCGTCTTCGCGAAGGAGCTGAGGCCCTCAGGGCATACGCCGCCACAAAAAACTTTTCCGAACTCTATCTCGGGCTTGAACGCGCAGGCCGGTGCTTTTACATCCAAAAAGTTCTCTTCATTGTCGGATTCGTTCTTATGGGCATCGGTCTTATCATGGTCTTTATTTTCTTGGCTACAGGTTCGAGCACATATTAGCCTATTCCCCGGCAGAGTCAGGTCGGATACGGAATATCCGGAAGGAAATTATCTCCTATTTAAATAGAGCCGGGCATGAAGTTTAATCTTACTCTGCTGATTTTTTCTAAGATGCTTTTCATTTTATATTTCTATCGGTGTCGAATAGGCGATAAGTTTTTGAAAAATTTCAAAAAGGAGAAGATGGAATGAACGGAAACCCTTTTTCCCAGGAAAAAATCGGAAGCATTTCGCCAATCCCCAAGGCTAACATCTTTATCACGATCCTGGTAGGCTTGCTGCCGATACTCGGAGCGATGATAGCCTTTGTGATCTGGTTCTTGGTCATGAATAGCAGCGGCGGAGCGCTGGGTGTCAGGTTCAGCCTGAAAGAATTCATCGCCTATGTCCCCAAGATGCACTTGCTGCTCTTTGTTTTTGCAGTGGAGTTGGCGCTCGTTTCATGTGTGGCCTTGATGGTGTTGCGAGGACTGGGCAAGCGTATAAATGTGGTACTGCCGATAGCTGCTGCCGCTTTACCTTGGCTGGCAGGCGCTGCCCTGACCAGGCTGGGCATTGCTTATGTAAAAAGGGCAGCGGAAATCACAGGCGCGCCAGTAGCGCCGGTGGCTGCTGGACTTGCAGAATCGGAAGCCTGGAGGCTGTTTGGTGCCTTCATATCCTGCCTGGTGTTGCTCTCAGTTTCTGTTGGACTTATCCTTTTGGCATTGGTCAGAAAGGATGAAGAGCGCCGCCTCTCCTGGCTTTTTTTGGCCATGGCCTGTGGCTTGCCCCTACTTTTATTTTCAGTTTTCTGGGTCTTGATCAATTACGAAACCTTGCTTTTGATTCCGTTCGCGGTAATCGTCCTGGCGCTTGTTGGCCTGGCTAGCTGGGCTGGCGGCCTTGAGAAGGGTGCTGCTTCCTCAGCCGCTGCCGGGCTCTCCTTTTTAGCCGCTGCAGCGGCAGTTTCATCAGCTTATCTGATAAGCTACTTCATGAGAGTCGGCATTACCGGCAAGGGCGGCGAGCCGCCAGCTAAGTTGGGCCAGCTGGCGCTGCTTTTTTATGTTGGTGGCGCCTTGGCTCTTTTACCCGCCTTGGTAGCAGCAGTCCGCGCCAAAGGCCGAGAAAAGTTACAGAGAAGTCCAGTTCTGAGTATGGTTTTCTTTTTGGCTGTTTTGGCCGGGGTCATCCTCATCGACTGGCTGGCCTGTAAGCCTTATCCCGGCTACATGAAAATCATAGCCGAGCAACCTCTGTTTGAGACGCTGCCGCCTCCGCCTCCACCC